>DYDC01000177.1 GCA_020718125.1 Methylacidiphilum sp.
GCAGAGCATGCGCACGGCGACGTTTTCACAGGTGGCGCGCTCGATCTGCACCGCGATCCCCTTGAACCGCCCCTGAAACAAATGCCCCGCCCGCCGGTGCCGCCGGTTAAACCACACACTGTAGCTCACGTTCACCCACTGCATCGCCCCGCTCAAGTTCGCCCGCGGCGTCTCCAGCAGGCGCCGGCAAGGGCAAGAAAGGCGGCAAACGCGGTCCGACCGCCGCCGAGCTTTACAACGTCGCCGACGACATCGGTGAAACGAAAAACCTCGCCGCGCAGCACCCGGAGATGGTGAAGGAGATGACCGCGCCGCTCCAGCAGGTCCGCGAGCAGGGCCGCAGCCGGCCGAAGGACTGACCACGCTGCGGGACTACGGGAGCACCGTTACCTCGAAAACACGCCACGGCTCGGTGTTTGGCCCCTGCACGACGGGCTTCAACCGCAAATAGCGGGCTTGGTGCCGCGCCTCGGCCGGGTCCAGCAGTTTCCACTGTTTGCCGTCCGCCGAAGACTCGATCGCCAGGCCGGGCGGCGAGGTCACGGCATTGACCGACTTGAAGCCCTCCATGCGCCCCAGGTCGAGCTGCCACCACAGGTCAAGCGAGGCCGGGCCGGAGGATTCCCATCGCGTCTGCTCGTAACCGTCGAACGCGTCGTCGGCGTGATACAGTGTGTTCGTGTCCGACCCGATGGCGCTCCACGACAGCGTCGGCAGTCCCTCGCGGCGGAAAGTAAATGCCTTGTGTTCGATGATCGGCGCGCGTGGCGCTTCAGGCACGAGCTTTTCCCGCCACGGCTCCAAGTCGAGCACCGCGCCCGTGTCGGCCACAAATGGCGTCTTCAATTCGATCGGCTCGTCGTTCGCGTCGCGGCCGACCCGCTTGAAGACCATCGGCTCGCCAAACCGGCGCAGCACCTTCAACCGGAAAACCTTCTTCACCGGCGCGTAGTCGAGCCAGAGCCACGCGCGCGGATAGAACAGCGGCAGGTGCAGTTCCGGCATCTCACGCGTCGTCCGTGGCGACATCCACAACGTCTGGCCCGGCACGTCCACGCTCGCGCCCGCCAACTGATGCGGCCACCACCAGCCGGCCACCGTGCTCATGTAACTGCCGCCGGGCTGCGGCGGGTCGTTCAGCGTCGGGCTGACGTTGAGGTAGGCGCCCCACGGGAGCTTGTAATAATGGTAGAGCATCTCGTAAACGCGCCAGCCAAGCTCCATCGCGTCGTCGGTGAACCCCTCGGCCAGCGCCATGCCGCCGAAGAATGTGTATTGGTAGGTGAACCAGTTCCGGTTGTTGTGCGCGCGCCCGTCCGGCGTGAACTCGTCCGCGATCGCCCACGGGCTGTTGCGGCCGTTGACCTGGAACAGCGACTCGATGCTCGTTCGCGCCTGCTCCCGCGTCGCCACGCGCGTCAGCCCTGCCATCCGCATCAGCCAGTCGCCCACGAGTTGCGGCGTGAACAACGTCTGCGCCAGCAGCCGGCGGTCGGGCAGGAAACATTTCGCGAAGAACTTCCCCGTCCAAAGCTGCTGCAGCCCGGCCCGCGCCCGTTCCAGCCGTTGCTGGCAGAGCGTGCGCGTGGCGTCGTCGCCCTGGACGCGGGCGATCTCCATTGCGCTCTGGAGCGCCGCGCAATACACGCTCGCGGTGAACACGAAGTTGCCGGCGTATTGCACGCCCGCGTCGTAGGTGGTGCCGCCCTCCGGCACGCCGTCGCCGTCGCGGTCGGCTGACGCGAGCCATTCCAACGCGCGTTTGATGCCGGGCCAGGACTTGTCCAGGAACTCTCGGTCGCCCGTCCAGCGGTAGGTCTTCAGCACCTGCCAGATATAGACCGCCGACAGGTCCGGCCAGCGCGTGATGCCGTAGAACACACGCGGGTCGCCAACGATCTGGTAGATGTTGCCGCAGAAGTGCGTCACTTCGCCGTCGGGTTGCTGGCAGCGGCGGAACAGTTCCAGCTCCGAGAACGACAGCTCCGGGAAGAACGTCGCGGCGAACACGTGCGCCACCGTGCGCTGGTCCATCGTGCCCAACGCGCCCTCCATCCACGACGGGTCCTCGTGCACCGAAAACTCGCCGACGCGCGTCAGCAGCGTGTTGGTGAACATCGGGTGTGTGCCGTTGAGGATCATCCGCTTCAGCCATTCGGGCAGGTTCGAGTCCAGCAACGGCTGACGCCACGCGGCGGTTTCCCGCGCCAGTCGCTCGTGCTGGGCAACCGCATACGCTGCAAGCGCGGCCGGATCGTTGAATGAGCGCTGGTAAAAGTGGCCTTGGACCTTGCCGTCCATCGTCACGTGATTCGGCATCCACCAGACAAAGACGAAACGAACGCTCACCTTGGAGTTGGCGGGGACCGAAACCTTCCTGCAAATCGCGCCCGCCGTGGCCGGCGCAGCGGCGCCTTTCAACCCGCCGCTTGCCGCGAACTCGGCGGTCAGTTCGCGCCCGTCGCCTGCCGCGTCCCAACCACGCACAGTCGTTGGCCCGTCGCTCAGCAGCCAATACTCGCCGGAAGAATTGAGCTTCATGCCCTCGAAGCTCTTCGTGGAGAAAAACCGCAGGCCGGTCAGGGGCGTGTCTTTCACCTCTGCCGGCTCGACGCGGTTGCCCTCCTGCTCGCGCCACGTCCGGTGATCCCCGTGCACCTGATAGCCGCCGCAGCCGATCAGGTGTTCCAGCGAGAACATCAGCGACACCTCCTGCGGCTGCGCGTTGGTGTTCTCCAGCGTGAACTCAAAGAACGCCACCGGCAGGCTGGAATCCTTCGCATCGTGTGGCACCAGTGGCGACCACGCCCGCAGGGCGACGCCCACCGGCAGCGCCGGGTCATGAAACGTCGCGTCCACAAACGGAAACTGCCCGCGATACGCCACGCGTTCCACCTGTGTGACACCGGGCAATTCATGTTCGCGGAAACCAAAGCGCAGCCAGCGTGTCGCCTCGCCGGCGCGAACGGCCAGAAACGTCCCGCGCACCGGTTTCCAAGGATGATCCCAGCACGACTCGTCCCAGTTGTGATTGATGGAAAAACGGGAGAACCAGCCGCACGGCAGCACTTCAAACCGCCCACAGCCAATCCCGCCAAGCGGCACGCCGTTCTGCCATTGGCCGTTGTGGATGATGCCTGTGGTCTCGTCGAGTCCCTGCTCGACGGCGCTCGCGGCGCCACAGGCGAACCCGCCCGCGCACACACACAGCGCTGCAATGCACCACTTCCAGAAAACATTCAGGATCATCCGCATCATGGCCGCACACGCTAACACACACGCTCTCGCAGGCAATCCGAATCAACGGTTGAAGTGCGCCGCGGTTTGACGCAGTTTCCCGCCGGTTCATCAATGGCCATGCCGCTGGCGCTGGCGTCCGGGCCGCGGCGTCAATGGCAAGGAAGTCTTCGCGCTCGCAGCGGCCGGCGACGCGGTTGCGCAGCGCGTGCTCGACGGCGTCATCGAGGACCTCGCCCACGGCCTCGGCGTTGCGATTGGGTTGCTGAACCCGGCGCTGATCATCATCGGCGGCGGCCTCAGCGAAGCGCCAGCAGGACAGCTCCTCGAACGTCTGCGCCGCGCCGTGCCGCGTTACCGTCTCGCGGAAGCCGCCGCGAAGCTGCGCATCGAGCCGGCGCGGTGGCGCCGCGACGCAGGCGCGATGGGCGCGGTGGCGCTGGCGATGACGTAAGACGGGCATGGGCATGCCCGGCATTGAACTCTGGCGCGTCTCCCGTTAGCATCCTCTGCCATGACCTTGGTTGAAAAAGTCAAACAAGCCGGCGTGGTGGGCGCAGGCGGCGGCGGTTTCCCCGCCCACGTCAAGCTAGCCGGCAAAGCCGACACCGTCATTGCCAACGGCGCGGAGTGCGAGCCGCTGCTCCACAAAGACGCCGCCGTCATGCAACACATGGCCGCAGAGGTCGTCGCGGGCGTGCAGCTCGTCATGCAGGCGGTCGGCGCCAAGGACGGTGTTGTCGGCATCAAGGCGAAAAAGAAGGAAGCCGTTGCGGCCATTGAGGCGGCTTGCAAGGGCACGCCGGTCCGCGTGCAGTTGCTCGGCGACTACTATCCCGCCGGCGACGAATACGAACTGGTCCACGCCGTCACCGGCCGCCTCATCCCGCCCCAAGGCATCCCGCTCCAGATTGGCGCGGTTGTCAATAATGTCGAGACGCTCGCCAATATCGCCGCCGCCGCCAAAGGCGCGCCAGTCACGCAGAAGACCATCACGCTGGCCGGCGCCGTCAAGAATCCCGTCACGCTCACCGTGCCCGTCGGCACCATGTTCCGCGACGCAATCGAGGCCGCCGGCGGACTCGCCACCAACGATCCCGTGCTCTGTGTAGGCGGGTTGATGATGGGCCAGACCACCGACGACCTCGACACGCCCATCGTCAAGACGACCACCGGCGCAGTCATCCTGCCGCGCGACCATTTCGTCATCGAGCGCAAGCTCAAGCCCGCGCCTGTGCAGGCCCGCATCGGCAAGTCGGCCTGCGACCAGTGCCGCTACTGCACCGAGTTCTGCCCGCGCTACCTGCTCGGCTACGCCGTCGAGCCGCACCAGGTCATGCGCAGCCTGGCGTTCACCGCCACCGACAAGAAGTATTGGAACCAGATGGCCTCCAACTGTTGCGCCTGCGGCCTCTGCACACTCTACGCCTGCCCGGAGTCGTTGTTCCCGAAGGAAGCCTGCGACGCTTCCAAGGCCGAGATGCGCGCCGCCAACATCAAGTGGACCGGTCCCGCGCCAACGCGGCCCCACCCACTACACGACGGCCGGCGCGTCCCGATCAAGATGCTGATGCAGAAGCTCGCCATTGAGAAGTATGACTCGCCCGCGCCGCTCCGCGACATCGAGGTCAAGCCGCGCCGGCTCGTCCTGCCGCTCAAACAATCCGCCGGCGCGCCAAACAAACCGCTCGTGAAAAAAGGCGACAAGGTCAAGGCCGGCCAGCCGCTCGGCACGCTCGGCGAGAAAGACCTCGGCGCGATCCTGCACGCCCCCGTCGCGGCCACCGTTGCCGGCGTGACCCAGGACCGCATCATTTTGACAAGGTGATCATGAACCAGAAATCCATCGGCATCATCGAACTCTCCAGCGTCGCCGCCGGCTTTGCGGTGGCCGACGCGATGCTCAAGGCCGCCAACGTCCAGATCGTGCTCTCCCGCAGCATCTGCTCCGGCAAATACATGGTCGTCATCGCCGGCGATGTCGCCGCCGTCGAGAGCGCCGTCGCTGCCGGCGCCACGGTCGCCAACGGCTGCATCATTGACCAGTTCGTCTTCCCCAATCCCCACCCCGACGTCATCGCCGCGCTGGGCCGCTCCCAAGCGCCCGCCCCCGGCGGCGCGTTGGGCATCATCGAGTCGTTCAACGTCGGCTCGCTGCTCGAAGCCGCCGACGTCGCCGCCAAGGCCGCGCACGTGCAGTTGCTGGAAATCCGGCTGGCAATGGCGCTCGGCGGCAAGGCGTTCTGCACCATGACCGGCGACGTCGCCGCCGTGCAGGCCGCCGTGCAGGCCGGCAAACAAGTCATTGCCGAGCGCGGCGTGCTGGTCAACGCGGTGGTCATCTCCCGCCCGCACCCCGACGCGTATCGCGAGGTGGTGTGAGCGCGAGCGGCCGTTGATTCGCGCCAACGGGAGGTGTCCGACGCCGACCGGCTGTCGGGCTACGGACTTCGCGTCACCGCTTTTCTTCGCGCCGGCCCAGCCGGTTGCTGGTCAGCCAGAGCGGCACCCCAAGGAGTGATCAGGGTCAGGTCTCAACATCAGACATTTAGCTTGCGTTGAAGCGGCTGGCGGCG
>DYDC01000178.1 GCA_020718125.1 Methylacidiphilum sp.
TGTGGCTGGCTTCTTTCATCCAGTTCTTCTTTGCTTTCTTCATCGGTGGTTCCTTTCGTCGGTTTTCATTCTCACCGAGGATGCTCTCGCGTCCCCAGCGAGGAAACCACCGCCAATGTTCAACTACGACCGGGCCACACCGCGCTGTTGAAGGCCGTCGCGCCGGCCGGGACGGTCATGGTCCCGACGTTCAACCACGGCGCGGAGGAGATCTTCGACCTCCACGCCACGCCATCCCACAATGGCGCCATCAGCGAAGCATTCCGCCATCGCCCCGGAGCGGTTCGCAGTTTTCATCCAACGCACGCCTACGCTGCGATCGGCCCGCTTGCCGCCGAACTCTGCGCCAACCATCTCGAAGCGGGCACGTTCACGATGAACTCGCCTCTCGGCAAACTCGCCCGCCGCGACGGCTGGATCATCCTGCTCGGCGTCGGCATGAACCGTTGCACCGCCGCTCACCTTGGCGAGTGCCTCGCCGCGTCGCACTGCATCGGCTGTGGCCGGCAACAACGCTGGGGTCGCGACGCGCAGACCGGCCAGGGCCACGGCGTTCGCGGCGACCTCTGGCGCAACGGCGACTGCCTCATCGAATGGGGTCCGCTGGAGAAGCGGCTGCGCGAACGCGGCCTCATCGCTGACGGCCGCATCGGCCCCTGCCACGTCATGCGGATGCGCGCGCAGGATGTCGTGGATGTCGCCTACGAGATGGCACGGCATTTTTGCCCAACCTGCCCCACACTGCCGCTGGCGCAGTGAGGTTTGCTTTCACGCCGCGAAATGCGGCATGATGCGGCGTCACGTCACATGACGCTCCGAAGCCACCTTCAACTCGCGCGCGCGCCGAACCTCTTCACGGCCGTCACCAACGTCTTCACCGGCTGCGCCGCCACGGCGTTGCCGCCCGCCGGGCCATTCGACGTCAGCCTGCTTGCGTTCAGCTCCGCCTGCCTCTACACGGGCGGCATCGTGCTCAACGACTACTGCGATCGCCAAACCGACCGCGCCGAGCGGCCCAACCGTCCCCTGCCCTCTGGCGCAGTCTCGCCCCGCATCGCGCTCGGCATTGCGATTGTCCTCCTCGTGGCCGGTGTCGCGTTGGCGCTGGCGGTCAATGTCACAGCCGCATTGGCAGCTTCGGCCATCGCGGTGCTCATCGTGACCTATGACACGCACTTTAAGTCCGCGGCCGCCCTCGGCCCGCTGAACATGGCCGCCTGCCGTTTTGGTAATGTCCTGCTCGGCGCGTGCGCCGCACCAGCCGGCTGCGTCCGCGCTCTGCCATTCGCCGCCGCGATAGCCGCATGGGTCGCCATTATCAGCTTCATCAGCCGACGCGAGGCGGAACAACCGCAGCGGCGAGTCATCGTCAAGGCAATGGTGCTCGCCATCCCCTTGCTGGACGGCCTTTTCGTCGGCGTGCTGACCACGCCATTGCTTGGCCTCGCCGTCGCGGCGTTCGCGCTACCCGCATGGCTGATTGCCCGCTGGCTCTACGTGACGTAGGGAAACTGGAGTGGCGGAGTAATAGAGCATTGATCACCATCTGGTGAAAGAATGTGCCGTATGCGTCCCGGAGGGACGCAATGAGAATAGCCCGGCACTTCAGCGCCGGGAATGGCCAACAATGCGAGTTCAGTCCCGGAGGGACGGCTGAACGAACCACTTTCATCTCAACGCACCCCTGTCAACCGTCCCTACAGGACGGGAAGATGGATTCTTGACGCCCTTCCCTGAAGTGCCGGGCTATTTTCGTCGCGTCCCCAACGGGACGCATTCGCTCCGCCCCCGCCGGGTAGGTGTGATAGGAAATAGTCGGCCCTCGTTTTTACTTGAGCCATCACTCCGATACTCCAACACTCCATCACTCCAGTTATCGCCATGCCATCGCCGAAGGTTCTCGTCATCAACGTCGCCGCGCTCGCGCCGGAGCATATCGCGCGCTGCCAGAACATCGCCCGGCTCGCGACCGAGGGCTGGACCGCGCCGATGGACCTCGTGTTCCCGGCGGTGACCCGCACCTCTCAGGCGACGCTGACGACCGGCGTGCCGCCCGCGCAGCACGGCATTGTCGCCAACGGCCTCTTCGACCGCGACACGCTCAGCTTCGGCTTCTGGGAACAGCCCGTGAAGCTCGTCCAAGCCCCGCGCCTCTGGGACCTGCTCAAGCAGCGCGACCCGTCCAAGACTTGCGCCATCCTTTTCTGGCAACTGAGCCTCTACGCCAACGCCGATGTCATCGTCTCGCCGAAGCCGATCCACGAGGACCACGGCGGCATGATCCAGTGGTGTTACTCGAAGCCCGTCGGCTACTACGAGCAACTCTGCCAGAAGCTCGGCGGCTTCAAGCTCCACCACTACTGGGGGCCGCTCGCCGGCATCGGCTCCAGTCGCTGGATCGCCCAAGCCGCCATCGCCACGCTCCGCGAGAAGCAGCCCGACCTCACGCTGGTTTATCTGCCGCACCTCGATTACTCGTCGCAGAAGTTCGGCCCGCAGTCGCCGCAGTTGGAACGCGACCTCCAGAAGGTGGACGACCTCGTCGGGCAGATTGTTGCCGCCGCCGGGCCGGAGACGACCGTGTTCATCGTCTCGGAATACTCCATCACGCCGGTAACGGGCGCGATCCTGCCGAACCGCATCCTCCGCCGCGCGAGCCTGCTCGCCGTGCGCGAGATCGCCGGCCGCGAATACCTCGACATCGAGCACAGCAAAGCATGGGCGATGGTGGACCACCAGATCGCCCACATCTACTGCCAGCCCGGCGCAGTCGAGACAGCTCGCGCCGCGCTTTCACAGGAACCCGGCATCGAGTTCCGCAAACCCGACCACGCCCGCAGCGGCGAACTGGTGATCGTGGCGCCGCGCGACAAGTGGTTCGCTTATTACTGGTGGCTCGATGACCGCAGAGCACCACTGTTCGCGCGCCACATAGACATCCACCGCAAGCCCGGCTACGACCCGTGCGAGCTGTGGTTCGATTGGCCGAGGTTGCGGATTCCGCTGCGACCGGATAGAGTCCGTGGCTCGCACGGCCGTGACGACGTGCCGGCCACGTTCGTCGCGCGAGGGCCGGCCGCGCCGCCGCGCCGCGAACGCGTCGCGATGACCGATGTCGCCGGCTGGATACTGGACTGTTTCCGATGAACTTGAGATTTGGTTACAACACGAACGGGTTCGCCCACCATCGCCTGAACGACGCGCTGGTGGTGATCGCCGGCTGCGGCTACGACGGCGTCGCGCTCACCCTCGACGTGAACCATTGCGACCCGTTCGAGACCGACGCCGCCGGCCTGCGCAAGCTCAAGGGCCTCCTCAAGGCCCTCCAACTCTCGCTCGTCATCGAGACCGGCGCGCGTTACCTGCTCGGCAAATGGTTCAAGCACGAGCCGACGCTGGTCAGCGCGATGCCCGAGGGCCGCAAGCTGAGACTCCAATTCCTGAAACGCACCGTGGACATGGCCGCCGAACTGGAAGCCGAGGCGCTCGGCTTCTGGTCGGGCGTCCGCTCGAAAGAGGCCCACGAGGCCAGCGCGTGGCAATGGCTCGTGGACGGCTGCCACGACCTGACCAACTACGCCAAGCGCGCCGGCGTGGCGCTCGCGTTCGAGCCGGAACCGGGCATGTTGGCGAACTCGCTCGCAACGTTCGACCGACTGAAGGCGGAGATTCCGTCCGATACCTTCGGCCTGACCCTGGATGTCGGGCACGCGTTCATCACCGAAACCGTGCCGTTCCCGGCGACCTTGGCGAAATACGGCGGGCTGCTCCGCAACGTCCACATAGAAGACATCAAGGGCCGCGTCCACGAGCACCGGATGTTCGGCGAGGGCGAACTGAACTTCCCGCCCATCCTCCGCGCGTTCAACGAGGCCGGCTACCGCGGCCTCATCAACGTCGAGCTGAGCCGCGACAGCCATCGCGCGCCCGACGTGGCGCGCCGCTCCATCCAACTCCTCAAACAATGGTCCGCCAAAGCCCAAGCGTCGGCTACTCGCTGAACGTCTTCCCCGACGAGACGCTCGACGAGCTGTGGACCACGCTCCGCACCCGCGCCGCCCGCATCCGCCGCGACGCCTTCGGCAACCGCCCTTTCCCCGTCGAACTGCGCCTCTCCGCGCAGATGGTCGCCGAACTGCGCGCCAAGCCGCAGGCCGTTATCGAGCTGCGCGACTACCTGCGCGGCGAAGGACTGCGGCTCGTGACGCTCAACGCCTTCGTCCCCGCCAGCTTCCACCAGCCCAACCTCAAGGAGCGCGTCTATCTGCCCGCGTGGCACGAGAGCGACGAGCGCGTCCGCTACACCTGCGACTGCGCCGACCTGCTGGCCGAACTCGCGCCAGCCGATGTGTCAGAACCCAGCTTGAGTGTGCCGGGAGGAGTATTGAAAAGCAGCGCAGACCAGACACCCTTGTCTGACCTCGATTCTTCATCTGCAAGGCCAGACAAGAGTGTCCGGCCTACGGGCGCCGGCGACGTTCATCGGAAGACCTCCGACGCCCTCCGCCGCTGCGCGGAACATTGCGCCGCGCTGGAGACGCGCACCGGCCGCCGCATCGTCGTCGCTATCGAACCCGAACCAGGCCTCACCTGCGAACGCACCGACGAGGTCATCGCGTTCTTCGCGAAGTTCTTCCCCGCGCCGGAAAGCCGCCGCCATCTCGGCGTCAACTTCGACATCTGCCACCAACTCGTCGAGTTCGAAGACCCCGCCGCCTCCGTCACCGCGCTGGAAAAGGCCGGAGTCCACATCACCAAGATCCACGTCTCCAACTGCATCGAGATCGCCAAGCCCCTCGTCGCGCCCGAACTGCTGGAAGCTCTGCGCCGCGGCTACGCGGAATCGAAGTTCCTCCACCAGACCGCCGGCGCGGACAAGACCGGCCGCGTCGTCTATTTCTCCCTCGACCTGCCGGAGACCCTCACGCCCGACGGCCTGCGCGCGATGGCCCACGCCGGCGTCGAGACCCTCCGCATCCACTACCACATGCCCCTGCTGCCCGGCGGCGCGATGCCCACCACCCTTTCAGCCGTCGAGTCCTTCGTCCGCGGCTTCGCCACGTCCCGCCCCAATGTCCTGCCGGTCATCGAGACCTACACATGGCTGGAACACCTGCCCGCCGCCGGCGGCAAACGCCAGGACCTCCCCGCCAACATCGTTGCCGAGATCGCCTACGTGCGCGGATGGTGCTGAGGCCCCGCCGGCCGCCGTTGACGCTGTCGGCCGCTTTGCCTACACTGCGCCGACATAAACCGGTTGCTTCCCAAGAAAACCGTTTCAGGGTAGGATATGGCAGACAGCGATGAGTGCAACCCAAGCCATTTTGCGGCAACTCGAGACTGCGGCCGTCTTAGTGCCTGCTGCTGAGCCAGCGGCTGATACGGTTGTCGAAGCTGTCGGCGATCCTCGTGCGCTGGATGAAATCTACAAACTCAACGCCGAGTTCGAGGACCGCTACAAAGACAAGCTTCTGCTTCAAACTGCGCTGAGCCGATCACTGGTCAGTTTCCAAGCGAATAAGGGGCGGGCTGTTTATCGCTGGGCGATAGCCAGTAGCTATTGCAACACTTGAACGGTTTGAGATTCAACAGGTTAACCATTCCATCCTCAATGCTTCCCCCACAGAAACAAGGGTTCGTTGACCATGAAATGGTTGGGATTGCGCGATTGGCCGGCGGTTCAGGTGTTGCAATAGCCGGTAGCCTGCGCGCGGGCAAGCCTTGCCAGTGAGCTTGGACCTTTCCTCAGTAGTGTGCTTCCAGGCGACAGGCAAATCCTCACCAACCCATTCCTCGAAACCCCCGTTGC
>DYDC01000179.1 GCA_020718125.1 Methylacidiphilum sp.
CGGGCTATTCTCGACCGTCCCTTTCGGGACTTGGCGCGTGTGTCAAGTTGCGCCCGGTTAAACGGACTTCCAAGTCCGTTCATTCGATGTGTTCAGCGTCCGCGATGCGTTGACCGTCGCCTACGGCGCGCTCTCGGTCTTGAGCTTGTTCGTGGCGGCCTTGGCTTGTTCACTGCGGGGCCAGGCATCCTTGAGCAACTCGAAGACCTGCTCGCTGAACTTGCGCTCGTGGCCGAGCGGGCTTTCGGCGAAGTGGAAGCCGAGATAATAGACATCCTCCGGCTCCAGCAGCTTCTTGTCCTTCGCAACCATGTCGAAGAGCTTGAACGCCGGGTCACGCAGCAGCGCGCCGAAGCCGCGCAGGCACGGCTCCTCGTAGCGCCGCGCGGGCGAGAGGTCCTTCGGCGAGCTCTTCAGGCCGCTGAAGCTGAGCTGGTAACGGACCTGTGGCGTGAACATCTCCGTGCTCGCCAGCAGCCGCAGGCAGTGGACCGCCGCGGCGAACTTCCCGCGCTTGCGGAAATCCTCGCCGGCGGCGGCAAGGTGGGCGTTGAACGCGGCGGCGTCGGTGTTGCGCAGCAGCCAGATGTAAGGCTCGGAGCGCGGGTCGTTCTTCTCCAGCAACTCAAAGCACCGCTCGACGATCTTCTTCTTCCCGGCGGCGGCAAGCCGTTCGGCATGGGGCTTGACCAGCCTGACGAGGGCCCATGCATCCTCGGGTTTGGCGGCTTTGGCGAGCTTGTCGAGCAACGGCTGCGCAGCATCCTCGATGTGGCAGAGCGCCTTCGAGGCGATGTCGCGCACCTCCTGATCGGCGTCGGCCAGCCAGTCGAGCATCTGCGCGACGATCTTCTTGCCTGTCTGGAAACCAAGCTTGCGGACGGCGAACCGCCGCACGCTGGCGTTCTTGCTCTTGGCCAGTTTCTGCAACTCGCTCATGGCGGCCGCCGGGAACTGGATCGGCCCGAGCAGGAGGATGGCCGGCGTGACGACGTTCTCGATGTCGTCCTCCTTGAGCAACGGCAGCACCTTCTTCACCATTGCGTCCACGCCGGGGCCTTCCTTGCCGAGGTTGCCGAGCGACTGAAGTGCGTTTCGGCGGACGAACGGAATCTGTTTCGGACCGATGTAGTCGGGCAACAACGCGCGCGCGGCGGGATTGCCGAGGCTGCCGAGCAGGATCAGGCACGAGGTGGTGGCGCGCATGTCCTTCTTCACCTTCGGCGTCTTCAGGAAACTCTCGACCTGTTTGAACAGGTCTTTGCGTTCCTGCTCGCTGGCGTCGTTGATGTGGCGGCGGATCGCGCCGCAAATCGCCTTCACCATCTCGAAGTCGGGGTCGAACAGGCCCCCCAGCAGGAACCGGGTCGCGCTCGCGCTGTGCAGCCGCGCGAACACATCCAGCAGCGTGCGCTTCTGCTCGTCGGTCGCCTTCGCCCAGACCTTCTGCAGTTCCGCCTCGACATCCATCTTCAGGAGCGCCAGCGCGCGGCCGGCGCGGTCGCGCACGGCGGGCGGCGCGGTCAGCAAGAGCGGCAGCAGATACGGGAACGCCGCCTTGTGGCGCGTCGCGCCGAGGGCGGTGATGAGCTCCCGCGTGAGCGCCTCGTCGGCGCTGCCGAGCGCGGCGCCAAGCGCCTGCACGACGTCGGCGTCGGCGGGGCCGAGTTCGCCGAGCACGATGACGGCGGCGAGGCGGCGTTGGGGCTGGTCGCTGGTGAGGAGAGCGGTGATTTTCTGCAGTTGTTTGTCCATGGGAATTGGTTTCAGCGGACGACGCGCGTCTTGGCGTCCATGAAAATGACCTTGCCGCCGACAACGGCGTCGTTGACGCGGATGCGGCCGTCGGTGCGGCTGAAGAGGATCAGGTTGGCCGAAGCGCCTTTTTCGAGCACGCGCCGTCGGCGGCCGAGCAGGACGGTCGGGTTCTCGGTGACCATGCGCGCAGCGTTGGCGACACTGAGGCCGGCCCACGCGATGACGTTGACGACGCATTGCTCCAGCGTGGCGTGGCTGCCGTTGCCGAGATGGGTGGAAACCTTCGCGCCGGCGGCGACCGCGTCGGCAATCTGCTGGTCATCGGATGCATCGAGCGGCGCGATGGCCTCGATGATCCCGGCATCGGCGTTGCCGTGAATGTCAACGACCCGGCCGGTGGCGTAATGTTTTCCACGAACAAGCATCATGACCTCGAAAACGGCGCGCAGCATAAAGAGTCGCGGCGCCGTTTTCCAAACTTTCTTTTTTGGCGGCGGCCCGTATGCTGTCGGCGTGCGACTGGGAAGACAATCCGAGAACCGAAGGCCGAAGGCCGAAGGAAACCCGAAGGCCGAAGGCCCAACGCATGCCGTGCGGGGCTTTCGGGCTTCGACTTTCGGGCTTCTTTCGGATTTCGGCCTTCGGCCTTCGAATTTCCGCCGCGTGTTCCTCCGCAGCCTCGCCCTGCTTGCCGCCTGCGGCCTGGTCGCGGGCTGCGGCGGCCCGCCCCCGCAGCCGCCGTCGCTGCGCGTCGCGCTGGTCTCCAAGACCAAGGGCGATCCCTACTTCGCCGCGTGCGAGCAGGGCGCGCGCGAGGCGGCCCGCGAACTGGGGGTGCAGTTGTTCTGCGAAGCGCCCATCGAGAAGGAGCTGCTCGCACAAGTGGAACTGGTGGACAGCCTCGTCAACCGCGGCATGGACGTCATCGCCATCGCCTCGCGAGACGCGATGGGCATCGCGCCCGCGCTCAAGCGCGCGCGGCAGAATGGCGCGAAGGTCATCACCTTCGACACCGACGCCGACGAGAAGCGCAGCGAACGCGCGTGGTTTGTCCGGCCCGTCACCGACGAGGCGCTGGCACGGTCGCTCGCGGACCTGATGGCGCGGCTGGGCGGGCCGAAGCTGCGGACGGCGGTCGTGTCGGGAGCGCAGCCGACGGCAGGGGAACAGGTGTTGACCCGTGAGCTGCGCAACGCCATCGCCGCGAAGTATCCGCTCACCCAAATCGTCACCATACAGCGCGTGTCGGAGGACCAGTCGGAGGCGTTCCGTGAGATGGAGGGATTGTTGCAGGGCGACCGGCAAATCCGCGGCGTGTTCGCGCTGACGCCCAGCGCGCTGCCGGCCGCGGCGGGCGCGGTGCAGAGCGGCGGGTTCAAGGAAACGGTGCATGTCACCGGCGTCTGCCTGCCGAGCCTCGCGCGGCCGTATCTGGAGTCGGGCGCGGTGCGCGCGTTCGTGATGTGGAACCCGGTGGACCTCGGCTATCTCACGGTGCAGGTGGCGAAACGACTCGCTGACGGCAAGCTCGGCTCCGGCGCAAAGGAACTCGTTGCAGGCCGCCTCGGCAAACGGCCCATCCGCGGCAGCGAGGTGGTCTTGGGCGACCTGATCGAGGTCAACGCCGGCAACGTGAAGCAGTTCAACTTCTGACGCGCAGCGCGCTGGCGCACGCTAGTCGCTGATGTGGTCCGGCATCGTGAACGCCCCCTGGATCAGCCGCACCTCGCGCGGCTTCGGCGCGGACTCGTCCATATAGACCTCCACGATGTCGAACCGGATCGGGATGCGCGGGTTGCCGAGCAATCGCAGGTATTCCCGCGCACAGCTTGCCAGATGCGCCTGTTTCTCGGCGTCCACCGCGTCGGCCGCCGCGCCAAACTGTTGGCTGCCGCGCGTCTTGACCTCCACGAACGCCAGCACCTCGCCGTCACGTGCCACGATGTCCAGTTCGCCATGTTTGCCTGTAAAACGACAGGTCAGCACCTTGTAGCCGCGCTGCCGCAAATACCGGGCCGCTTCACGCTCGCCGCGCTCGCCGGTCACCAGATGCGGCGCGATCGCGGGCGCCGCGGCGCGGAACAACTTCTGGAGCCACCGGGTCATGACGGGCGCATCATGCGGGAGACGTCGTCGGGCGTCGAGGAATTAGCCGTGACTTTTGCCCATTCGATGTGTTACACAGCCCGCGAAAGGAATACTCCCATGAAGACCTCCCGGTTCGCGGTGTGGATTCTGACCCTGGCAATCAGCGGCGGCTTCGCGGTTGCGCAAGGCGAGGGCGGCGGAGGCCGGCGCCAGGACCCGAACGCAACGGACAAGATCGTCAGTCCGTTCACCGGCGAGATCGTCAACGTGGCCGGCAACACCATCAGCGTCCGTGGCGTGCCGACGCTGGAGAAGTCTCCCCGTGAAGACGAGAGCCAGGGCAAGAAGAAGGATGCCAAACGCACCGTTCACTTCATCGTCAAGCCCGACACGAAGCTCCTCAAGGACGGCAAGCCCTCCCGGATGAGCGACCTCCGCGAGCGCGACACCGTGCAGATCAGCTTCACCTCCAAGGAAGGCAGCTCCCTGCGCCGTGTCACGGAGGTCCAGGTCGGCAAGTTCGTTGAAACACCCGACAGCAAGCCGGCAGAAACCAGGAAGCCGGAGGCTGAAGGAAAAACGAAAGGCAAGAAGCCGCGGGAATAGGCGGCTTCACAACGCTCGCGCGGATTATTTCAACCGCACGCTTCCACCAGCCGCGCCAGCACCTTGCTGGAGTCGAGATACTCCTCCGCAATCCGCCGCGCCGCCGCCGCGTGCCGCGCGTAGTCCGCGTTAATCCGCTCCAGCCCCCCGCGCGCGCTTTCGATGTCGTTGTAGGTCAGCAATCCCTCGCCCACAGGCAGCCAGTCGCCAAAGCCCGTGTCCTGCACCAGCACCGGCCGGCCGCTCGCCATGTAGAGCGCCGTCCGGTCACTGAACGAGCCGGTCGCCCCGACAACGTAAGCGTTTTTCGTGATGCCCAACTCGCCGCGCGAACCGGCGATGAAATCGCGGTAGGCATCCAGCGTCCGCGTCTTCTCGATGGCGTTCGCCAGCCGCCAGCCCGCCGCGCGCAGCTCGTCCTCGGGTGACTTGTTGGAAATGGCGACTTCGATCGGTGCGCGCGTGTGACGCGGCAGATCCCAGATTTTTCGGAACTCGATGTCCTTCTGCCCGTAGCTGCGGCCGCCGTATTCCACCGACTTGTAACTGGTCCACTGCATCACCGTCGTGAACGCCGAGTCAGCCGCCGGCGGCGGGGCGGGCCGCCAGAAATCCAGATACGTCGGCAGCGGCGTGAACCGCCACGCGATATCGCCCGTCGGCACCTCGCATCGCACCGGTTCCACCAGCCGCGGGCCGCAGGTGAAATAAACGTCGTGCCCCGCGTAGAGCTTCCGCATGAACTCCTCGCCCTTGGCCAGCCGCACCTGCGTGAACACCGGGTCGGTGTCCACCGCCACCTTCCGCCGCGCCTGCGCATACATCGGCCGCAGTGGGTTCACTGTCGAGACGTTGATGAACAGGTCCGCCCGCTTGCACAACCGGTCCAGTTCCGACTCGGTCAGGCCGTAGAACCTGTTCTCGAACTGGCTGTAGTAGCACCACCGCCCCGACAGGCCGAACCGCAGCAGATTGCCTTCGAGATAGGCGCGCCCGTAGCGGCTGTCCACGTCGCAGACGTTGCGCTCCGGGTCGTAGGACATCGAGAACTCGCCGCTGTCCTCCAGGAACCACACCTCGTGGCCGAGCTTCTTCAAGCCGAGCAGAAAGTTCAGATGGCCCCAGTTCATCCCGGCCAGCGGGCAACCGACGATGTAACCGGCAACGATGATGGTCATGGATAGCTTTCAGCTTTCAGCTTTCAGCTCTCAGCTTTCAGCTCTCAGCTCTCAGTTCTCAGCTCTCAGCTCTCAGCTCTCAGCTCTCAGCTTTCAGCTTTCAGCTCTCAGCTCTCAGCTCTCAGCTTTCAGCTCTCAGCTCTCAGCTCTCAGCTTTCAGCTCTCAGCTCTCAGCTCTCAGCTCTC
>DYDC01000180.1 GCA_020718125.1 Methylacidiphilum sp.
TGTTGTTACAACAACTGAAGCTGGCGTTGCCGGAGCAGCCGCCGCCGCGACTGAGAGCGGAGCGGAAACTGGATTTGCCGGTGGCCGGATGTAGTGAAGACCTTTCGATGGCACCCCTCGAAAAATGAGGGCTTTTCGCGAGGCCGGAGCGAAACACCTCGCGAGTATAGAAAGTTGGGTTAATGCCCGCCTGCCGGATGGAGGCGTCGAAGCCGTGCAGTTCGAGCGTGCGCAGGAACGTCATCTCGACGTGGCAATCGTCGTTGTTGTGCTGGTTGACCATCTCCGGTTTCCACGGCGGCATCTGGGCTTCGGGGATGATGTCGCCCTTGACTTTGAATTCCGCGGGCGCGCCCCCAGCCGACGCCGATCATCTGGCCGAGCCACGCGCCTTTCATCTTGTCCACGAACTCCTTCACCGGCAGACGGCGGAATTGCGAGTCGGCGGCGACTGCCAGCCGATGCGATTGCTCAATCGAATGAAAAAACTCACAGCCTCGGAGTGACGCGGCTACTTTTCGCCGATCTTCTCGCGGATGGCGCCGGTAATGCGCCGGGCGTGGTGCTCGATCAGATCGCCGTCGCGGCCTTCGAGGGTGACGCGGCAAAGCAGTTCGGTGCCGGAGTAACGCAGCACGATGCGACCGTTGTCCTTGAGCTTCGCCTGCGCTTCTTTCAACGCCGTCTGCACTTCCGCGAGCGATTCGAGCGGCGGCTTGGACTTCACCTTCACGTTCAGTGTGACCTGCGGGAAGCGGGTCATGACGCGGGCCAGTTCGCTGAGCGGCTTGCGCGTGGCGCGCATGATGGCAAGCACCTGCAGTGCGCTGATGATGCCGTCGCCGGTGGTGGTGAAGTCCCTGAAGATGAGGTGGCCGCTCTGTTCGCCGCCGAGGTTGGCGTCGAGCCGGCGCATCTCGTCTATGACGAATTTGTCGCCGACCTGCGTGCGGACGACCTTGCCGCCCGCGTCGCGGATGGCGGCGTCGAGGCCCATGTTGCTCATGATGGTGGCCACCAGCGTGTTGTTGCGGAGTTGGCCGCGCTTGAGCAGGTCGGTTGCAGTCATGGCCATGATCTCGTCGCCGTCCACCAGACGCGCGTTCTCGTCGCAGAGAATGACGCGGTCGGCGTCGCCGTCGTGGGCGATGCCGACGTGGGCGTGGTGGGCGATGACGGCCTGGCGCAGGGCGCTGGGATGGAGGCTGCCGCAGTCCTTGTTGATGTTGGCGCCGTCGGGCGCGTTGTTGAAGGCGAAGACCTCCGCGCCCAACTCGCGCAGGATGCAGGGCGTGCTCTTGTAGCCGGCGCCGTTGGCGGCGTCCACGACGATGCGGTAGCCGTCGAGTGTGACGCCGCGGGGGAAGCTGGCCTTGGCGAACTCGATGTAGCGGCCCAGCGCGTCGTCAATGCGCGTGGCCTTCCCGATGGCGGCGGCGGTGGGACGAATTTTGTCCATCTCGCCGCTGGAGACCAGTTCCTCGATGCGCTCCTCCAGCGTGTTGTCGAGCTTGTAGCCGTCGCGGTCGAAACACTTGATGCCGTTGTCGTCGTAGGGATTGTGCGACGCGGTGAGCATCACCGCCGCGTCGGCGCGCAGCGAGCGGGTGATGTAAGCCGCGCCGGGCGTCGGCAGCGGGCCGATGAGCAGCACGTCCACGCCCATCGAGAGGATGCCGCTGGCCATTGCCGTTTCGAGCATGTAGCCGGAGAGGCGGGTGTCCTTGCCGATGACAATCTTATGGCGCGTGGAGCCACTCTCGGCGGGCGAGTCGTGGCGGTGTTGGAAAACGTGCGCGGCAGCGCGGCCGAGCCTCAGCGCGGTCTCAGCGGTGACCGGCTCGATGTTGGCCTTGCCACGGACACCGTCGGTGCCGAAGAGTCTCTGTGCTGTGGATGCTGGGTTGCTCATACGCCTTTTTCACTACGACTTTCGCCGGAGTTCGTCAATCACGCGCAATAGAGTGGGCCGGGCCTCCGGCACGGCCAATTGTTCATGATCAGCCGCACGGGACGCGCGGCCCGCTCTGGTTGCCGTGCCGGAGGCCCGGCCCACCTTGCAGCTACTCGATGGTTGAAGTGCCATGACCAAGACGATATTCGCCGGGTTTCAAGTTGGCGGCTGCCGGATTGCTGCGGATGTAGTCGCGGAACTTCGTGAGTTGAATTGAACTGCGCACGATGTGATCGAAGAACTCGCTCTGCCACACGGCGCCTTTGCGGCCGAGAGTCTCGTTGACTGCCTTTGCAATGAAGGTCTTCCAAGACTTCAGGATTCCTGCCAAGTCATGGCCGCCGAGCGGTGTCAACAACGCATGCACATGGTTGGGCATTACCACGTAGTCGTCGAGGGCGTAGCGCGAGCCGTCGAAGTGGCGCAGGGTGGTTTCGACAATGCCAGAGATTGGAGGCTGTCGAAGCCGGCACGCGCCGAGGCCGGCGTCGAGCCATTCCAAGAGGCGGTCAGTGAAAAGCCGCGTGTGTTCGGCCCGCACAGCGGGTGAATGAGGTTCGGGATGATGTTTCAGCCATGCAGCGCGTTCGGCTCTAATCTGCCGAAGCTTATCTTGTGGCAATGAGTCAGCGAGGCGAAAGGTGACGAAGTAGGTGCGGCCACCCTGTTGCCAATGAGGCAGGTTGTGAGTTGTTATCGCGACATGAGCCTTCGGGTCGAACGGAACCAATGCAGAGTGGGCCGGCCCCCCGGCACGGCCGTCAGGGTGGGCCGGGCGTCCCGCACGGCTTTCGATTGATGATTGGCCGCACGGGACGTGCGGCCCACTCTGGTTGCCGTGCCGGAGGCCCGGCCGACTCTGATGCCGGAGTTCGTCAATCACGCGTAGCGCGGCCACGGTCTCCGCCACGTCGTGGACGCGGACGATGTTGGCGCCATGCTGGACGGCCCAGATGGCGGCGGCGAGTGAGGCGGAGAGGCGGTCAGCGATTTCCGCACCCAAGAGCCTGCCGAGAAAGCTCTTCCTCGACACGCCGACGAGCAAGGGTCGGCCGAGGGCGCGGAACTCGTCCAGCCGCGCGAGCAGTTCCATGTTGTGCTCGACGGTCTTGCCGAACCCGATGCCGGGGTCCACGGCGATTTGCTCCAGCCCGATGCCGGCGGCTTGTGCCGCGGCGATACGTTCGCGCAGGAAATCGGCAACCTCGCGGGCTGCGTCGTCGTAGCGCGGCGCCTGCTGCATCGTCTGCGGCGTGCCTTGCGCGTGCATCAACACGACGCCCGCGCTCGCCTGTGCCGCGACCGGCAGCATGGCGGGGTCGAAGCGACCCGCGCTGATGTCGTTGACGATGTGCGCGCCGGCGTCGAGCGCGCGGCGGGCGACTTCGGCCTTGGTGGTGTCAACGGAGAGGAGGGGAGACGGCGTAATGCGTAATGCGTAATGCGTAAGTTGCTCGACGACCGGGATGACGCGTCGGAGTTCTTCGTCGAGAGGGACGGGCGCGGAGCCGGGGCGCGATGATTCGCCGCCGATGTCAATGATGTCCGCCCCAGCCTCGATCATGGCGAGGGCATGGGCCACAGCGGCTTGCGGGTCGAGGAATTTGCCGCCGTCGCTGAAGCTGTCGGGCGTCACGTTGAGGATGCCCATGACGCGCGGGCGGCCGTCGGAGAAATCGAGCGTGGAGTTGCGGCAGCGCCAGAGCATGAAAGGGTTCCTGCGCGCGGCCGCGTGCGGCTACGCGCTCGCGGGCGCCTCTTCGATGCCGGGCGTTCCCGGCAACGACGGCGGGATTTTGGCCGTCTCGACGGGCGGTTCGGTGACGATCGGGGGGGCGGGCGGTTGTTCGTCGCGCGGCGGCGGCTCGGTCATCTTGCCGGTCCGGACGATCTCCAGCACCTGCTCGCCGTCGAGGGTCTCGTATTCGAGCAGCGCGTCGGCGATGGTGATGAGACGGTCTTTCTTCTCGGTGAGGATCTGCTTCGCCAGGTTGTAGGCGCCGTCGGTGAACCGTCGGATCTCCTCGTCCACGGCCTGCGATGTGAACTCGCTGAGATGTTGCGCGCGGACCAGTTCGCGGCCGAGGAAGACCGGCTCGTCGTTGTCCTGGCCGTAGTGGACCGCGCCGAGCTTGTCGCTCATGCCCCATTCGCAGACCATCTTGCGGGCGATGGCGGTGGCCTGCTTGATGTCGTTGGCCGCGCCGCTGGTGATGTCGCTGAAGATCATCTCCTCGGCGATGCGGCCGCCCATGATGGTGGCGAGGCGGATTTCGAGTTCCTTCCGGCTCTGGGTGTATTTGTCGCGTTGCGGCAGATACATCGTCGAGCCGAGCGACTGGCCGCGGGGGATGATCGTGACGCGGTGGACGGGATAATCGCCCTTGTCGAGCACGGCCTGGACGAGCGCGTGGCCGGCCTCGTGATAGGCGGTGATTTTCTTGTCCTTCTCGTCCATGACCTTGCTGCGGCGCTCGCGGCCCCAGCACACCTTGTCGCGGGCGGCTTCCAGTTCCTCCATCGCGACGGCCTTCTTGTTGTTTTTTGCAGCGATGAGGGCGGCTTCGTTGCAGAGGTTCGAGAGGTCGGCTCCGCTGAAGCCGGGCGTGCCACGGGCGATGATCTTGAGATCCACTTCCTTGGCGAGCTTGATGTTACGGACGTGGATCTTGAGGATCTGTTCGCGCTCGTTCACGTCGGGCAGGTCCACAACGATCTCGCGGTCGAACCGGCCCGGCCGGCGCAGTGCGGTATCGAGCACATCAGGCCGGTTGGTGGCGGCGATGATGATGATGCCCTCGCTGGAATCGAAGCCGTCCATCTCGACGAGCAACTGGTTGAGCGTCTGCTCGCGCTCGTCGTGGCCGCCGCCGATGCCGGAGAACCGCGACCGGCCCACGGCGTCAATTTCGTCAATGAAGATGAGGCACGGCGCGTGTTTGCGGGCCTGCCCGAACATGTCGCGCACGCGGCTCGCGCCGACGCCGACGAACATCTCGACGAAATCGCTGCCGCTGATGGAGAAGAACGGCACCTCAGCCTCGCCTGCAATGGCTTTCGCCAACAGTGTTTTGCCGGTGCCCGGCGGGCCGATCATGAGAGCGCCCTTCGGGATGCGGCCGCCGAGGCGCTGAAACTTCTTCGGTTCCTTGAGGAACTCGACGACCTCCTGGACCTCTTCTTTGGCTTCCTGGATGCCGGCGACGTCCTTGAACGTGACGCGGTTGCGGTCGCGGGAGAGCATCCGGGCGCGACTCTTGCCGAAGCTGAACGTGCTCTTGCCGGCGGAGCGGACCTGCCGCCAGAACAGCAGCCAGAGCAGGCCCACGAACAGCAGCATCGGCAGAAAGCCGAGCATCAACTGCGTGAGGAAGGTGTTGCCGGTGCGCTGCGCGAACCCCGCCTTGGCCAGTTCCTCGCTGAGGCCCTCCGTCACACGATGGCGGAGGCGGAACGGAAGCTCCACTTCCTTGCCCTGCTGGTTCCGACCTTGAATGACGCCGGTGATTTCTTGGATCGGCTCGCTGTCGTAGTTGACGACGCCGTTGTGGATCTGGCCGGCTTCGAGTTTTTCGCGGAAGGCTTGGTAGGAGATTTCCTGCACCTTGGCGCGGTTTTGGGCCTGCCACGTCCAGAGCGCTCCAAAGAGCAGAAAAACCGATATGAAGACCACCAGCCCGCGTAGATTGGGCCGGTTGTCGCGGCTGTCGCCGGACGACGGTCTTTGACTGTTATCGTTTTTGTTGAACATGCGTTGGTGCGCGCCTCGCGCGCCAAGTTTCGCGAAACCCTATCACGGTGGTCGGGGTGATGCAATGACCCTTTCCGCAGGCCTGCGCGGGGGGCGCAACTTGACACA
>DYDC01000181.1 GCA_020718125.1 Methylacidiphilum sp.
GGGGAGAGAGAAAGAGATGCGGAAGGCGATGGCGGAAGTGATGAAGGAAATGTCTGATGTTGAGACCTGACCCCCATTGCTCTGACTCAACTGCGCAGCACCGCGAAAGGCTCCAGCACCTTGAAGTGGCGGCGGACGGCGGCGATGCGCTCGCCGCGCTGCGCGATGGCATCCTCGCAAATGACGCCGTCGTGCAGCGCCATCAACTGCAGGTAGGCCACGCGCTCCGGGCGCAGGCCCATCACGCGCGTGGCGGTGGCGTCCACTGCGGCGAGGTTTTCGCCCATGATGAGCACGCCGGCCGGCACGGTCTCGCCCATCAACGGCCCGTCGCCTTCCATGCCCTCGATGCCGTCCACGATGGCGAAGCCGGGTCGCAACGCCAGCGCGATGTCCGCGATGCTCTGGTGGATGCCGCGCCAGTGGAGCAGGTTTTTCGGCCAGCCGTATTTCGCGCCGGGCACGACGCCCATGAGGTTCTTCAGCGACAACGTCACGCCGGCCCAGTGATGGGTCTTGAGCTTCGGCAGCGAAACGATGAGGTCCGCGCCGAGCGCGGTGTCGGGCAGCCAGAGCTTGCCGAGCTGGGTGTAGTTCGCAGCGAGCGGGACGGGGCGGATCGAATCGAGGTTGAGGTCCACGAACGGCGCGCGCGCGTGCCGCAGCGCGTCGTCGAGGCCGGATTCCTCCAGCAACATCTCCGTGTCGCGCTGGTGGCCGGGGCCTTCGGCCACAAGAACCTCGCGCGCGCCGGCGGCGCGAAACGCCTCGATGGCGGCGGCCACGACGGCGGGATGGGTGTTCACGCGGCGGGCATTGGAGTATTCGACGAGGTTCGGTTTCAGCAGCACGCGCCGGTCGCGCGCCCGCTCGATGACGGCGGGATGGTTCTTCAAACCGGCGCGGATGAGCGTGGCGAGTTCCTGTCGGTAGGACGACGCTTTGAGGATCGTGACCGCCGTGCGCGACGAGCCGCCGCAGTCGAGCCACAGGCCCGTGCCGGCGCCAAGCGCGCCGCCAGCGGCCGCGGCGGCGCCGAGCTTGAGGAATCGCCGGCGGTTGACGCCGGGCGGGGCTGGATTGTCAGCGGGGTTTGGCATCGTCGAGTTTGAAAAGGTTCGGGCCGCCGTCTGCGGTCTGCAACGCGAGCACCGCGAGCGCGGTCAGACGCACATCCTGACGCCAACTGCCGTCGGGTTGCTGGCGCGCGGCGAGTGTCGCGGCCGGTTCGGCGACCGGCCGGCCAAACGCAGCAAGGCAGAGGATCGCCAGCGAGAGCGCCAGCGCGGAGCGGTGCTTTTGGATTTCGCGCTGGAGGAAATCCAAGCCGCGCCGCGTCGCTTCATTTGCCGTTCGCGACCCCTGCAACGCGAGTGTTGCGAGCGCGGTGGTCGGGAGGAAGCCATGCAGCGCCGCGCCGAAGACGGCGGGGTTGCCATAGTTCCAGCCGCCGTCGGCGCATTGGCGGTCGAGGAGCATCTTCTCGCCTTCGGCGACGCGCGGATGATCGCGCTGGCCGCCGCGCTTCAGCGCCAGCAGCGCGCAGGCAGTCGGCTCGACCCAACTGAACGCGCCGCCGGTCCACGGCCAGCCGACGAGTTGGCCATCGAGTGTGAGGGCGGCTTGTTGTGTCATCGTTCGCCCGCCCCATGCCAGCAGCCATTTCACAGCCTCAGCCCGCTGCGGCCCGGCGGCGCCATGTTGCGCAAGCGCCAGCACGGCGAGCGATGTGGCCCAATGCGGCTCGCTGTCGTTGGGCAGCGCGAAAGCGCCTTCCGGCATCTGCCGCGCCACCAGCCAGCGGATGCCCGCGTCGCGTTCTTTTGTGAGCGCGGCTTGATCCATCGCCGCGAGCGCATAGCACGTCGGCTCCAATAACGCCGCGGCTTTGGGCCGATAGGGCCAGCCGCCGTCCGCCAATTGGCTGGCAGAGAGAAAGTCGCGGCCGCGCTGGATCACGCCGGCGCGTCCGCTGGATTCGAGTTCGGCTTTCAAACGGGTCGAATATATCAATGCCGGCGGGTTAGCGCATCCCTGTCACCTTATAGACCGTCACGGCTTTCGCCTTGCCCTTCACGGTCGTTTCGCCGAGCCGTTCGGCAACGACGCGGTCCTTGACCAGTTCGTAAGCGCTCTCGCTGATGATCGTGTCGGTGTCCCACTTCCGCGTCTCCGCCTCCAGCCGCGCACCGAGGTTCACCTCGTCGCCGATGACCGTGTAGTTGAACAACTCGGCCGAGCCCATGTTGCCGACCATCATCTCGCCGGTGTTGATGCCGACGCCCATCCGCAGCGTCTCCAGCCCCATCGCGCGCTTCTCCTCGCCGATCCGCCGCAGCGCGGTCTGCATCTCCAGCGCGCACCGCACCGCCCGCAGCGCGTGGTCCTCCTTCTGGGCAATCGGCGCGCCCCAGAACGCCATGATCGCGTCGCCGATGTATTTGTCGAGCGTGCCGTCGTGCTTCTTGATGACCGCCGACAACGCGCCGAGGATTTCGTTCAGCAGCGGGACGACCTTCTCCGGCGGGTTCTTCTCGCAAAACGTGGTGAACCCGCGCACGTCGCTGAAGAGCACCGTCAACAGCCGCCGTTCGCCGCCGAGCTTGAGCATCGCCGGGTTGGCGAGCATCTGGTCCATGATCCGCTCGCTCAGGTAATGGCGGAACGCTTTCTTGATGAACCGCTTGTCGCGCTCCTCAACAAAGAACCGCCAGGCCGACACGGCCCCAAACGTCGGAGCGAGCGCCACCATCGGGGCGACCAGGTGGACCCACAGGTTGCACCAGCTCAGCAGTCCGAACGCCGCCGCCACATAGCCGCCGGCCATCGCGCACGCCAGCAACGCCGCCCACATCGGCCGCAGCGTCGCCGTCGCGAGGCCGATCAACGCGCACGCGAGCATCACCACCGCCAGTTCAAGCCCCCGCCGCGGCCGGGCGAGGAAATCGCGCTGGAGGATGTTGTTGATCGCGTTGGCGTGGACCATCACCAACGGCGCGTTGCTGTCGAGCGGCGTCGCGGCCACGTCCGTGCCGGTCGCCGCCACGCCGACCAGCACGACGCTGTTGAGGAAGTTCTTCAGCGGGAACGATTCCGGCTGGCCCGCGGCGTGTTGCTGCAACGACTTCAGCACCTCCGCCGCCGACACATGCCGGAAATCCTTCAGCCGCCCGCGAAACCGGATCGGCATCTCCGACGGCAGTTCCTCGATCGAGTCCGGCTCCGCCAGGTCCGCCACCGCCGACGAGAAACCATACTTGTCCCCGACCCAGATCGGCAGCTTGCGCAGCACGCCGTCCCGGTCGCGCGGCGCGTTCACGTAGCCGGCCTTCACCACCTTCGCCAGCGCGTCGAACGGCTTCAGTTCGTATTCGCCCCGCGCGTCACGGTCCCACGCTGCCGCGAACACGACATGCCGCAGTTGGCGGCACAGTTCCACCATCGCGGCGTCATGCTCCGGGTGCTTCTCATCCGGCTCGGTGAACAGGACGTCGTAGCCCACGGCGCGCGGCGGATACTCGTTGAGGGCCTGCAGCAGCGCCGCGTGGAACTCGCGCGGCCACGGCCAGCGGCCGAGTTGCCGGACGCTGGAGTCGTCAATCGCGACGACGATGATGCGCGGGTCAATCTTCGCGGCCCGTTCGGCGCGGAACCGCGCGTCGAGCGACACAATCTCGAACTGGCGCATCAACTCCGTGCGCTCCAGCACCATGGCAGCCGCCGCGAACGCGATGCCGAGCAACGCGCCGACCAGCCGGCCCAGTTTTCGCATCGTCACCACGCCGCGACGTTAGCGGGCGCCGCCCGCCGCCACAACGCAGAATTTTCCTTGCCGTGCCCGACGCCAAAGACGAAAGTTGCCGCATTGTAGAGCCAACACAGCCATGAAAAAATACCTGCCGCTTTTGCTCGCCGTTTTTCCCGCGCTGGCCGTCGCGCCGCAGCCGGCCACGATGACGCTCGTGCAGGGCAACGTGACCGTGGACGGCCGCATCGCCGCCACGGGCCTGTCGCTCGCCAGCGGCTCGACCATCGCCACCGAGGCCGCCAGTTTCTGCGACGTGGCGCTCGACGCGATGAACTCGTTCCGCGTGCGCGAGCAGTCCACCGTGAAGGTCAACGCGCTCTGGGACGAATCGCGGAAGCCCGACGGCTCGGTCGTGAAGAAGGTCACGCTCGACCTGACCCGCGGCGGTCTGGCCTCGAAGCTCGACAAGTTGCCGCCCGGCACGGAATACGTCGTCCGCACACCGATCGCGGTGGCTGCCGCGCGCGGGACGTTCTTCGGCATTGATATCGGCATCGCGCGGGTCGGCGTCAACGCCGGCCCAGGTGGCGTCGGCGTCGAGGCGGGCGCGGGCGTTCCCGGCGTCGTCGGCGCGGGCGCGAGCGTCGGAGCCGGGCCGGGAGGCGTAGGCGTGAGTGGTGGCGCAAATGCGCTCGGTGTCGGCGCGGGCGGCAATGTGGGCGTAGGCCCCGGCGGCGTGCAGGCCGGCGCTGGAGCGAATGTCATGGGCGTGGCGGGCGCGAATGTGGGCGCGGGAGTTGGCCCCGGCGGGGTGACTGCCGGCGCGGGAGCAAACGTCGGGCCTGTAGGCGTCGGTGGCAGCGCCGGCGTCGGGCCGGGCGGCGTCGCGGCGGGCGCGGGTGTTGGCGTGGCCGGCGGGCCAGGCATCGGCGCGGGGGCGGGCGTCGGGCCGGGTGGCGTGGGCGTGGGCGTTGGGATGCCGGGCGGGCCGGGTGTGGGTGTGGGCGTGGGCGCGCCGCCTCCGCCGCCGGGAGTGCCGATGGCGATGGGGCCGATGGGACCGGGCGGGCCGTTGCCGCCGCCACCGCCGGGCGTGGCCGTGCGCAGCGTCAACCTCGGCGTTGTCCACGGCAACGTGATGATCGTCAGCGCCGACAACCCGAACAAGTCGGTCAACGTCGGCCCCTACCGGCAGGTCAGCATGGCGCCGTGGGAACTGGCCCAGTTGCGCGCGCGCGGCGCGGGCCTGCTCTCCGAGCGCATCCTCGGCCGGCAGTTCATCCAGCAGCGTCAGGCGCAGGCGGCGGCGAAACTGCGCGGCACCGGCGTGGACAAGGACGAGGCGGGCGCGAGGCAGAAGGCGTTCAGCCGGCTCACGCACATCATCTACGACCTCAAGGTCGAGGGTGAGAAACCGATCTCGGACCTCATCATGCGCGACGAGAAACTGGCGAAGCGATTGTTCGACCATGTCGCGACGGCGAAGGTCGTTGCGTCGGAGCAGCAGCCCGATGGCGCCTTCCGCGTCGTCATCGAACTCGACGGCCTCGGCGTGCAGGACGCCCTCGGTGGCGCGGTCCAGTTCAAGCAGACCGTAGCGCCGATTTCCCTGGCCGAATACGGCAAACAATACGGCCCGCAGGCGCGGGTGACGACCGAGCGCGCGGCGGAGGTGGACGCGCTGCGGAAGCTGGCCGGGAAGATTTACGGCGTGGTGATTGATTCCAACACGACCGTCGAGAACTTCGCGGTGAGGAACGACACCATCCGCCAGACCGTCACGGGCGTCGTGCAGGGCGCCGAGACGGTCGAGACGACCTACTACAGCGACGGCTCGGTGAAGGTGGTCAAACAGATGAACGGCGCGCTCATCCCGAAGCAGCTCTCGCCCACGATGGGCAACGTCTTCGGCCAGATCTACCTCGGCAGCCCGGAAGTCATTGAATTTGCCGGCTTCGAGCAGATGTTACCGATGATGCGGTAATCATCCCGGGCATTCGGTGGCGACGCCGCTGACGGCGGGTGG
>DYDC01000182.1 GCA_020718125.1 Methylacidiphilum sp.
GAAGGAAATGTCTAATGTTGAGACCTGACCCCCATTGCTCCCACCCTGATAGCGCGGGTGGCGAGGGACATTGTTATCGGTGCCCACGCGCACACGACCTCTGGCCACGACCGGGGTGGAGTGAGTCTCGCTGCCGAGCGCGACGGACCACTTGATGTTCTTGCCGGTCTTCGGGTCAAACGTGTCGGGCAGGTTCTTCTCCGCCGAAACCAAGTTGCGCGACCAAGGCTGGCCCCCACTGCGGCTGGTCGGCGGCATGACCCGCGGCCGCAGTCAGTGACGCGAGAATGATGCGCGAGAGCACGCCGGCGATTCTGTGAATCCGCGCCACAAAGGCGAGGCTGTTGGCGGTTGCCACGGATCGTTGGCCGGCTACTTCTTCGTCGGCTGGCTTTTCGCCGGCGGCTTGCTCGGCGGCGGTTGCAGGCGCTGGAGCGCCTCGCGGGCCGCCTCGGGATGCTGGGCCTTGATGGCCGCGGCGATCTTCCTGACGGCGAGTTCCGCTTCAGCGCGGACGCTGGTGGTCGAGAGCAGCGACAACGCGGGCCTGAGGGCGTCTGGATGCGCCACACCGCCGAGCGCGCCGAGGACCAACTTGAGGTCGTCCGCGTTGCGCGCCACGGACATCAGTTTCCGATAGCGCTCGATCAACTCCGCGTCGGGCTTCGCGTTCAGGTCGCTTGCCAGACGCACCAAGCCGTGGAAGGCAAGCGCGCGAGCCGTTTCGCTTTCCGGCTGGCGGCAGATGGCCATCAACATGTCCCAGGCGGCGACATCGGGCCACGTCGCCAGGGTGCGCATGGCCGCTTCGCGGATGCGCGGTTCCTTGTCCCCGCAGGCTGTTTTCAACGCCTCCAACGCTTTCGCGTCGCCGATGGCCGGCATCAGTCGCAACAGCGAGCAGCGCCCGTCAAGGCCAGAACACTTCACCATCCGCGCCATGACGACTTCCATCCGCTGAGCAGGGTCTGCAATCTTTTGCATGACGCGCGCCGCGGCGCTTTCGGCGTCGGATTGGGCGTCGGCGGCCCTCAGGCCCACGACTCTTTCAAGCACGTCCGGGAGGTCGCCCGCGGTGGCGAGCTTGCCGATCGCCTGGAACGCGGCCTTTGAGGTGGCGGCAGCGTCGCTGCCGGCTTCGTCGAGCAGGACGGCCACGGCGGCATGATTGCCGCGCCGGCCGGCCAGGCCGATCAACTCGCGCTTGGCGTCGCCGGCGGCGCGTTTCAGTTCGGCGAAAATGGCCTTGTCGGCAGCCGGGCCGGTGATCTGGCCGAGCGCGGTGGCGATGGCTTGCCGCTCGCCCGCATCCTGCGACCTGGCGAGCGCGGCGCACAACAGCGGGGCCGACGCGCCGTCGTTGAGGCGGCCGAGCGCGGCGACCGCGACGGCGCGCACCGTTGCATCGGCCGAACCAGAGGCGTCGCGGATGGCCGCGCGGGCCGCTTTGTCGGCGCGGGCGGCCAGCGCCTCGATCATCCACGCCTGCTGCGGCGGCGTGAGCTTCGGCAGTTCAGCGGCGAACTTGTTCGACGCGCCACGGGATTTGAGCGGGCCGATGGCCGCAATGGCGATGGGTGTCAGCAACGTCTCCTGGCCGTGGAGCGTATCGAGGATGCGTTTCTCGCCGCCGTCCTTGTCGAGCCGCAGCAGCGCGGCGAACGCGCCCCGGCGGATGTTGGCGGGCTGTGATGCCGCGAGCATTTCCTCGGCGAGCGCGGCGGCGGCCTTGCGGTCGCCCGCGGCGGCGAGTTGCTCCGCGACGCGCAGCGTGGCCTCGGCGGCCGCAAAGGCGACGGAGGGTTTGGCTCCCCTGCGAAGCGATGCGATGGCGGCTTGGGCTTCGGCGCCGCCGATCTTGCCGAGGGCGAGGATGGCTGCGCTGGCGAGGACGGGGTCGGTGTCGTGGGACAGTCCGGTCAACGCCTTGACCGACTTTCCATCTTGCTGATTGCCCAGGGCGCTGACGATCTGAAGCCGCGCCCGGCCGCGTGCGGCGGGGAGGGCATTGCGAAGGGCGTCAACGGCCTTGGGCGAGTGTTTGCTGCCGAGCGCGAGGCAGGCGATGCCGACAGTCTCTTCTTTCTTCAGGAGTTCGGCGAGCGCCGGCAGCGACGCGTCGGTGCCGATGGCAGCGAGTTGCTGGCAGGCGAAGCGGCGCGCCTCGAACGTGGCGCCCGGCGCGAGCAGCTTGATCATCGCGGCTTCGATCTCGGCGCGCAAGGAGGGCTTGCCGGCCGAATCGCGGAGGAGCTGCTCGAACTTCCGCAGCGGCTCGACACTCTGGCCGGATTCGTATTTCGCGGCGTCGGCGGTGAGTTGGGAGAGGTCGGCGGCTTGCAGCGGCAGGGCGAGCGCGATGCCGAGGACGGTCAGGATGACGTGTATTCGTGGCTTCATGATGTTTTCCTTTCCAAAATGTTCAGCGGCTAGATCAACCACGGCGGACGCGGTTCGCGGTGGCGCATGCGGTTGGCTTCTTCGCTATCGAATTGTTCCTTCGCGGGATCCCAGCGCAGTTTCCGGCCGAGGCGCAGGCCGATGTTCATCGCCTGGCAGATGGTCTGCGCGCGATGGGCCGCCTCGGGATGGCAGATGGTTGGCCGGCGGCTGCGAATGGAGTTGAGCAGGTCCCGGACGTGGTCGCCGGCATTGGTCCAACTGATGCTTGCGACGCCGCGCATATTCAGGATGGACTTCGGCTCGGCGGTGACGAGGTCGGTGTCGTCGTCCACCTGGATCCAGCCCTCGTCGCCGATGTAGCGGATGTAGCGGTCCTTGGGAGTTTTCCGCGAATACATGACGCACTTGATGCCGTCCGCGTAGCGGCAATGGACCTCGGCCGTGACGGGCGTCTCGCTCGAGTATTTCACCGGGTCGGGCCACTCGCACTGTCCCTCGAACTCCACCGGGCCGGTGTGGTCGCGCTTGAGCAGCCATTGCATCTGGTCGGTGTAATGGCAGCCCATGCCGATGATCGGGCCTTCACCGGTATCCCAGAACCAATTCCAGCCGTCGACGCGCGCTGGCACGAACGGCCGCCACTGCACCGGTCCGAGCCACATGTCGTAATCCCACCCCGCCGGAACCGGCGTGGCCTTGTCATGTCCAACCGTCGGACCGGTCCAGACCTGAATCTCCACCGTGTGCAGCCGGCCGATGCGGCCCTGACGGACCATCTCGACGGCGAAGCGATACGACGCAGTCGAGCGGCGCTGTGTGCCTCCTTGGTAGATCGTGTCGTGTTGGCGGCAAGTCTCGACGAGCCTGCGCCCCTCGCTGATGCACATCGAGATGGGTTTCTCGCAATACACGTCCTTGCCGGCGCGCGCGGCGTAGATCGAGGCAGCCGTGTGCCAGCGGTCGCCGGTGGCGATGAACACGGCGTCAATGTCCTTCTGCGCCAGCAGTTCCTGGAAGTTCGAGAACATGCGGCAATCCTTGTTGCCGTAGTGTTGGTCTATCAACTCCTTTGCCGACTTCATCCGGTCCTCGCGGCAATCGCTGACCGCCGTGAAGAGGACATCGGGCTGCGCGAGGAAGTTCGGCATCACTTGGCGCGCGCGGGGGCCGATGCCGATGTTGGCGAAGACGATGCGGTTGCTCGGCGCGACGGCGCCGTCGAGGCCGAGTGCGGAGGCGGGCAGAATCGTCGGCGCCGCCAACGCGGTCGAGACACGCTTGAGGAACTGTCGTCGGTTCAGCTTTGCTTCTGTTTTCGAATCTAATTTCGGTGCGCGCGATGTCATGTCGTGTTCTCCGTAAAGGTTCATCGCGCTCATGCTAGCGGGTTTGGCACGCACGACAAGCGCGCCCTTTTACAAAAACTCGCATTTGCTTTACAGAATCTTCCGGCGGCTCGGTCGCGCCTTGGCTTTCTCATCGGTTTCGTTTGGCGGCATCCTTCCGTTCAAGCGTCTGTATTCCTGTTCTGCCAGAGGCTCTACACACACCACGGCGCGCGCGGCGCGCGCCATGTCATCCGGTTGGCCTCTTCGTCGTTGAACTTTTCCGTGACCGGATCCCACTTCAGTTTGCGGCCGAGCCGGGCACTGATGGTCATCGCCTCGACAATGCTCTGCGCGCGGTGGCCGACTTCGGGATTGCAGTCCGCGGGGCGGCGACTGCGGATGGAAGCGAGGAAGTTGCCGATGTGGCCACCGGCGTTGGACCAACTCGCGCCACCGGAGGCTTTCAGGTTCAGGATGGATTTCGGCTCGGCGGTGACAGCATCCGTGTCGTCGTCCACCTGAATCCAACCCTCGTCGCCGATGTAGCGGATGTAGCGGTCCTTGAATCCACCGCGCTGGTAAATGACGCCCTTGATACCGTTGGCGTAGCGGCAACTGAACGTGCCGGAGATGGCCGTCTCGCTCATGAATTTCACCGGGTCGGGCCAGACGATGTCGCTGGTCTCAAATTCCACTGGTCCGGTGTCATCAGTGCCGAGCACCCACTGCATCTGGTCGGTGTAATGCGTGCCCATGTCGGTGTGCATGCCTTCGCCGGTGTCCCAGAACGAATGCCACGCCCGCATGCGGGCCGGGACGAACGGACGCCACTGCACCGGGCCGAGCCATTGGTCGTAGTCCAGGCCGGGTGGAACGGCCTGCGGTTGCTGATGCGGCACCGTGCCGCCGCACCAGACCTGGCTCTCGACCGTGTGAACGCGGCCAATTTTTCCCTGGCGCACCATATCGCGCGCGAACCGATACGACGCCGTGGAGCGGCGCTGCGTGCCGGCCTGGTAGATTGTGCCGAGCCGGCGGCAGGTCTCAACGAGCTTGCGGCCTCCGCCGATGGTGAGACTGATCGGCTTCTCGCAGTAGATGTCCTTGCCGGCGTGCGCGGCGAACATCGAGGCCATCGAGTGCCAGCGGTTGCCGGTGGCGATGAGCACGGCGTCAATGTCTTTCTGTGCCAGCAGCTCGCGGAAATCCGGGTAGGCGCGGCAGTTCTTCGTGCCATAGCGCGTGTCAATCAACTCCTTCGCCGACGCGAGCCGCTCCGCGCGCGCGTCGGCGACGGCGGCCCACTGGATTTCGGCGAACGAGAGGAAGTTCGGGAGGATATCGCGGGCGCGGTGGCCGATGCCGATGCCGCCGAAGACGATGCGGTTGCTCGGCGCGACGGCCCCGTCGAGGCCGAGCACGCGTCCGGGCACGATCATCGGCGCGGCGACCGCAGCGGCGGCGCGTTGGAGGAACTGGCGGCGGTTCATGCGTGGGGAAAGCGGTTGCTTCATGTGGACACTCCAAGGGTAACCTCGCTGCGCTCGGTGATCAGAGGATGCGGCAGGCAGCGGCTATAGCTCTGCGTTGTTTTCATTACCGCATTCATCCTTTGATTCTCGTTCAAGCACGCGCGCAGACTACTTCAGCGTGCCGCGTGCCGTCAAGCGGCAAAAACGCGCGGTGTCGGAACTCGTTAGAAATGTCCCCTTTTTTGCGGCCTGCTGCTGCTGTCGTTTCCCTAGATGCTTCTGCTGCCGTTGCTTTTTATGCTGTAGCTGCCGTGTCTTTGATCGCACGCTGACTCGCCAGGCATTTGTGCGATTTCAGTGAGAACCCTGCATAGAGGACATTTCCGAAGAGTCAGGAAGGGGACATTTCTAACGAGTTCCGACAGGCGAAATTTCTTGTTTTGGTTCAACAGCCGATTCGCGTCTGGGAA
>DYDC01000183.1 GCA_020718125.1 Methylacidiphilum sp.
TCTCAGCTCTCAGCTTTCAGCTCTCAGCTCTCAGCTCTCAGCTCTCAGCAGTCAGCCAGAAGTGTCTTCAACACCTTCCCCGCGTCGAAACACTGCGTCGCGACCTCGCGCGCGGCGCGGCAGTGTCCGACGTAATCACCTTCAACTCGTCGGATCGCGTCAACCGCCTCCTCCGGCGTCTCGAACGCCAGCAGGCCGCGGCCCGTCGGATAGAACCTGCTCCAGCCCGTGTCCTGCACGACCGCCGGTTTGCCCGCGGCGAGATAGCACGCCGTCCGGCAACTGAACCACCCGCTGCGCGTGGCGACATACGCCTGTTTTGCGACGCTCCACTCGCCGCGGGAGCGCAGGATGTAATCGCGATACATCTCCGCATCGCGCGACACGGCGTGGCCGTCTTCCACGCGCCAGCCAGCCGCCGTCAGCGCTTCACGCGGCGCGACGCCGCTCACGGCGACCTCCAGCGGCACGCTGACGCGCTGCGGCAGGTTCATGAACTTCGCGAACTCCACGTCCTTGCCGCCAAGCTGCTTTCCAGCAATCTCCGGCGGACGCTCCTCGATTTTCCAGCTCATGACGGTGGTCCACGGCGGATTTTGGATTTTGGATTTTGGATTTTCGATTGCCCACTCATCCAGCAAAACCGGTTGTCGCGTGGTTTTCCATGCGAACATATCCATTGGCAGCACGCAGTCCGGCTGGCCGATGTTCTCGGCGAACGTGAAGAACCGGTCGTGCAGCTTCATGCCCTCGATGGCGTAGGTTTCGTTCGGGCCGGGGCGGCTTTCGAGGACGCGGCGGATTTTGGCCTGCGTGTAGCCGGGATCGCTGTCGAGATAGACCTTGCAGTGCGCCTTCTGGTAAGCCTCGCGCAGCCAGAGCGAGCCGGAGATGTTCAACACGAGGTCGGCGCTGGCGCACCACTCGGCCACCTGCCGCTCGCTGCGGCCCCAGTAACGGTCCTTCGGGTCGCGCAACGACCAGTGGTCGCCGAGGCCGAACTGCCGCATGACGCGGGCGAGGTATTCCGTCGCGCGGGTGGCGTCGTCGCTGTAGGTCTGCGCGGCGGGATCGTAGAGCCAATGGCCGGTGTCTTCGAGATAAAGCACCTCGTGGCCGAGCCGCTGGAAGCCGGCGGCGTATTGGGCGTAGTCCCACGCCACCCCGCCGAGCGGGTAGGTCGCGATCAGGCCGCTGGTGACGATGCGCATGGCTCAGCGTTTCAGTTGACGCTCCATCAGCCGCGCGTAGTAGCCGCCGCGCTTCATCAGTTCCGCGTGCGAGCCGAGTTCGGTGATCGCGCCCTGCTGGAGCACGGCGATCTGGTCGCTGTCGCGCACGGTGCTCAACCGGTGGGCCACCATCAACACCGCGCGGTTCTTCATCAGCCGATGAAGCGCGTCCACGATGGCCGCCTCGCTCTCCGAGTCGAGCGCGCTGGTCGGCTCGTCCATCACCAACACCGGCGCGTCCTTCAGGAACGCGCGGGCGATGGCGATGCGCTGGCGTTCGCCCCCGCTGAGCTTCATGCCACTCTCGCCAATGAGCGTGTCGTAGCCGCGCGGCAGTTTCGCGATGAACGCGTCGGCGTTGGCGGCCTTGGCCGCCGCGATGACCTCCTCGCGTGACGCGCCGGGTTTGCCATAGGCGACGTTCTCCGCCACGGTCGCCGGCATCAGGATGGCGTCCTGAAGGACCACGCTGACCTGCGTGCGCAGGCTGCGACCGGTGATGGCGCGCACGTCGCGGCCGTCGAGCAACACCTCGCCGCTGGTCGGGTCGTAGAACCGCGGCAGCAACTGGAGCATCGTGGTTTTGCCGACACCGCTGGGGCCGATGACTGCCACGCGCCGGCCCGGCTCGATGCGCAGGTTGACGCCGCGCAGGATGTCGCGGCCGGTTTCGTAGCTGAAAGCGACGTCGCGGAACTCGACTTCGCCACGGCATTTGCCGCCGATGCCAACGGCGATAGCGCCGGGGGCGTCGCGGATTTCCTCCGGCTGGTCGAGCACCTCGAACACGCGCCGGATGCCGGCCAGCGCGCCCTGCATCGTGGAGACGACGTTGCTGAGCGTCTGGAGCGGCGCAAACAGCATCGCGAGGTAGGCGAGGAACACCGTGAGTTGGCCCAGCGTGAGGCGGTCGGCGAGCACGTCGAGCGCGCCGAGCCACGTCATCGTGGCGGTGGCGGCGCCGAGCACGGCGCCGATGACGAGCCAATAGACGATCTCGATGCGATGTTGCGCCAGCCGGACGACGAGCGCCCGCTCGCTGCTGCTGGCAAATTGTTGCTCCTCGTGCTCCTCGCGGACATAGGCGCGCACGACCGGGATCGCCGACATCACATGGTGCACCCGCGAGGTCATGTCGCTCTCGGCCTGGCGCGTGAGCGTGGCGCGCTCCATCAGGCGGCTGGAGAACCCACGAAACACCGCCAATAGCACGGGCACCACCAGCGCGGCCACCAGCGTCAGCCGCAGGTTGAGCTTGGCCATGATGATGAGCATCGCCACGAGCGTGACCGCTGCGACGGAGGCGGTGACGAGGCCGTGCTGGAAATAATTCTGGAACGCGAATGTGTCGCCGGTGACGCGATAGATGGTGTCGCCAATCGGCTGGCGATGATGGAACCGCATCGGCAGCCGCTGGAGCCGCCGGAAGAGGTCGAACCGCACGCGCGCCGCGCCGCGCTGGCCGACGACGATCATGATGTAGGACTGCGCGGCGTTGAAGAGTGTTTCGAGCAGATGCAAGCCGAGCAACGTGGCAGCCATCAGGCCGATGACCGCAGCAGCGTCGGCGGGCCGTTTCAGCAGCGCGTCGTCAATGATGACCTTGACCGGCCACGGCTTGAGCAGGTTGGCGATGACACCGAGCAGCACGCAGCCGACGCCGGCGGCCGTCAGCGGCCAGTCGCACTCGAAGTAGGCGATGACGCGGCGGAAGGTGTTCATGACGCCTGCTCAGTTGCGCTGTCTTTCGTGCTCTCGCCTGATTTCGAGGGAACCGCGACGAAGCCCAGCCGCTGCGCGACGTCGCCGACGAGCGTTGAGACGAGTCGCTGGAGCCGCCGGGCGCGCAGGTTGATGAAGTAGCTCGCCACGGGAATCAGCGGCAGGATGCCGTAGCCGGCGACTTTCAGGCCGGCCTTCTCCAGCCCGCCGAAGATGGCGAGGATGACCGCGGTGATCACGGTAAACGCGACACGTGCCGCAAGCGTCCACTGGTAACGCAGCCGGACGCGCACGAGCCGCTTGTTGCCGCCGTGGTTCTCGTCCGTGGTCTGGACCTGGACCTTGTTCCAGCGGTTGCCATAGACCTCGATGTCCGATGGTTCGTAGGCGCTGGCGCTACGGTGCCGCCAGCCGTCGCGCTCCAACCGGTCGAAGAGCGCCTGCAGCAGCCGCAGCCGGTCGGCGCCGTTTTCGCTCCAGAGTTGGAGTTGCGCGTCCTGGCCGGTCTGGCGCAGCGCAGGCGGCAATGCCTTGGCGCGGGCGAGCGCATCCCACGGCGTGCCGCGTCGCTGGAGGCGGCCTTGGTAGCGTTCGAGGCCGCGGAACAGCGGCTGGAGGAAATACAGCAGCGCCACCAACGGCCGGGACCAGAAGCGGCGTTGTTTCATCGGGATGTAAGCCTGCGCGGCGGCAACGGCGCACGCGGCGATGCTCGCCAGCAACGCGGCGGCCGGCAGCGGCCAGAGGATGCTGAACAGGAGCGCGAGCACGAGCAGCGGGAAGATGACCAGCGCGTGGTATTCGAGGCTGGTGATGAAGTTGAGCATGCCGGCGGGTTGCTGCGCGTAGAGCGTCTGGAACAGGCCGCAGCCGAAGATGCCGTGATAGATGACCGGCCGGCCGACGCGGATGCCCTGAAGCGCCCGCGTGTAGATCACGCCGTGCCAGATCGAGGCGCCCATCGCATTGAAATACTCCGGATGCTTGTTCCGCAGGAGCGCCTCGGCTTCGCCGTAGCCACGTTGCTGGCGCAGGTAGGCCCCCACCGTGCAACGGCGGTAGTGCCACACAAACGCCGCCGGCGAGAACGCAATCTTGTGGCCGTTCTCCATCAGCCGCCAGCAAACGTCCACGTCATCGCCCGCCTTGCGGAAGATCGGGTCGAACCCGCCGATCTGTTCCAGCGCCCATTTCCAGAACGCCATGTTGCAGCCGGGAACGTGCTCGGCGGCGCGGTCGTCGAGCAATACGTGGCTCGGCGCGCCGGGCGACGTGGAAACCGCCGCGGCGATCCAGTTGTCCTCGGTCGGCAGGTAATTCGGCCCGCCGATGCCGGCCGCGTTGCTCTTCAGCAGATCGTTGACGAGATAATAGAGCCAGTCCTCGTCGGCGCGGCAGTCGGAGTCGGTGAACGCCACGATGACGCCCGTGGCGGCGAGGATGCCGGCGTTGCGCGCGTAGGAAAGGCCCCAGTTCGCCTGCCGGATGTAGCCCGCGTGCGGGTAACGCTTCGCGATGGCGGGCGTGTCATCGGTCGAGCCGTCGTCCACGAGGATGACCTCGTAATCCGGATAGTTGAGCCTGCCGAGCGATTCGAGGCAGGCGGGCAGCGTGCGGGCGCCGTTGTAGCTCGCGACGACCACCGAGACACGCGGCGTCCTCGGCAGCGGAAAATGCGGCGCCTGCGTGAAGCGCGACTGCACCGCATGGAACGCCGGCTTCGGCTGCCGCGCGCGGTCGGTCAGGCCGAACGCCCAGTTCTCGATCTGGTGGCCGCCCGTGAACCAGTCATCCGTGAACGAAAACAGAATCGTCCCCGCCGCGCCGCCGCGAAACGCCGTCTCAACGTGCCAGCCCAAAATCTCCGCCTGCCGCTCCGGCCCCTCGCGGAAACTGTCCATGCCGAACTCGCCAAGCATCAGCGGCTTCTCATCGGCGATGATCTGGAGCCGGGCGAGATAGTTCTCAAACGCGCGCGGGTCGTGGAGATAGACGTTGAAGCAGGCAAAATCGAGCAGGCGCGGCCGTAGGAACTCCGTCGGAGGGAAGTTTGCGAACGTGAACAGCCGGTGCGGGTCAAGCTGCTTGCCGGCGTCCACCAACTCGTCCACGAACTCCTCGATCGCCGCCGCGCCATACCAGCGGGCGATGTCGGGCGGGATCTCGTTCACCACGCTGAACGCGAACACCGCCGGATGCTCCCGCGTGTCGCGCACGGCCTTCGCCACCGACTCGCGCGCCTCGCGCATCGCCGCCTCGTCGTCGAGCCAGCAGGTGTGCTTGCGCCACGGGATGTCCACGAACACCTTCAGCCCCTCCTCGCCGGCCATGTCGAGAATCCATCGCGGCGGCGGGTGATAGACCCGGATGAGGTTCGCCCCCAGCTCGCGCAACAGGCGGAAGTCCGTCCGCATCCGCGTCTGGCCCGGATACGGCTCGCCGGCGGCGTTCGGCGCGAACGGCCCGTAGGTGCAGCCCTTGACGTGGAACTTCTGCGCCCCGCAGCGGAAAAACCGTCCGTCCACCGTCACCAGCCCGTTGGCAGGCGGCGGCACGGCTCCCACAGTGGACGCGGGAGCACGAACAACCGGTTTCGCAATGAAGGCATCAGTAGCCAAAGTGGCACCGCAAAGTGTGGCGGAATCTATCGAAACGGACGGGGAAGGTCAACGACCCGGCCCGGTCCGGGTCATCATCGGGCGCAACTTG
>DYDC01000184.1 GCA_020718125.1 Methylacidiphilum sp.
CACCCAGCGTTGAAACGCCGGGCTATTCTCGACCGTCCCTTTCGGGACTTGGTGCGTGTGTAAAGTTGCGCCCCATGCCGCTCCTACGGAGCTTGTTACCTTGGGGGAGGGCGATATCCAATGGCGATAGCCAGTAGCTATTGCAACACTTGGACGGTTTGAGATTCAACAGGTTAACCATTCCATCCTCAACGCTTCCCCCACAGAAACAAGGGTTCGTTGACCATGAAATGGTTGGGATTGCGCGATTGGCCGGCGGTTCAGGTGTTGCAATAGCCGGTAGCCTGCGCGACGCAATTCGGTGCATACACAGAATTGTGTTTTCGCTTTACACGGTTGGCCGACTCTGGCAACCTCCGCGCAGCTTATTCGCAAGCTACCGACATCATGTATCTGAAGAGTCTTGAACTGGTTGGCTTCAAGTCCTTTGCGGAGAAAACACGGCTGGAATTCCTGCCCGGCGTGACGGCTATCGTCGGTCCGAACGGCTGCGGCAAATCGAATGTTTCCGACGGCCTGCGTTGGGTGCTCGGCGAACAGTCTGCGAAGGCGCTCCGCGGCGGCGAGATGGCCGACGTGATTTTCAACGGCACCGATGGCCGCAAACCCATCGGCATGGCTGAGGTCAGTCTCACCATTGCCGACCTCAAACCCGGCGAGCTGTCACCGGTCGCCGGCGTGCAACTCGACTACGGCGAGGTCACCATCACCCGCCGCGTGTTCCGCAGCGGCGAGGGCAACTACTTCATCAACCAGACGTCCGTCCGCCTCAAGGACGTGCAGCAGCTTTTCATGGACACCGGCGTGGGCCGCGCCGCCTACTCGATGATGGAACAGGGGCGCATTGACCAGATCCTCAGCGCGCACCCCGATGACCGCCGCGCCATCTTCGAGGAAGCCGCCGGTATCACGAAGTTCAAGACGCAGAAAAAGGAGGCGCTCCGCAAACTCGAATACACCGAGGCGAACCTCGTCCGCGCCACCGACATCATCCGCGAGGTCAAGCGGCAGATCGGCTCGCTCCAGCGCCAGGCCGGCAAGGCACGCCGCTACAAGGAACTTCTCGATCAGCTCAAGGGACTCGATTGCCGACTCAGCCGCCATCGGCTCGATGAGATGGAGTCCGCAGCCACCGCGCTCCACGCCGACGTCACGGCCCTCGACGCGGCCATCGCCGAGGCCGCGCGCGCCGTCGAGCAGGGCGAGACGCGGACCAGCGAGCAGCGCCATGCGCTCGAACGGCACGAGTTGGAGATCGCCCGCACCACGCAGCAACAGATCGAGACCCGCAGCGGGATCGAGCGCAACCAGAGCCGCATCCAGTTCAACAACGAGCGCATCGTCGAGTTCGAGACGCTCATCGCGAAATACACCGAGGACATCACCGCCGCCGGGCACAAGCTCGCCGAGCAGCAGGCCGCGCTCGCCGCGCTTGAAGACCGGTTGAAGGCGCTGGCCGCCGCCGTCGCCGAGCGCGCCGCCGCGCTCAAGTCCGAGCAGGACGCCGTCGCCGCGCTCGACGCGCGGCTCGCCGCCGCTGAACAAGCAACGCGCGAAACCGAGTCATCCATCATCGAGGTGGAGAGCGGCGCATCCAAGCTGCGCAACGAACTTTCCTCACTCGACATCCAGCAGCGCAACGCCAGCCTCCGCCTCGAGCGGCTCGGCACCGAAAAGGCCCAGCTTGCCGAACGCCAGGGCCGCGTTGTGACCGGCCGCGAGGACCAAGTCCGGGCGCTCTACGAACAGAAAGCCGCCCTCGACAAACAGCGCCAGGAACTCGGCGCGGCCGAGCGGACGCTGTTGCAGGCCAACGCGAACCTCAAGCAGCTCTCCGCTGCCGCTGCCACTGAGGTCCGCTCCATCGCCGAAGTGAAGTCGAAGCTGGAGATCCTCCAGCAGCTCGAGCGCGATTACGAAGGCTACTCCTCCGGCGCGGTCGCCGTCCTGCGGAATCTGTGGCATGGGCATCCTGCCCATGAATCGCCGCCGGCTGACACCGGACATGGGCAGGATGCCCATGCCACTCTGCCCTCCGATGCGATCCTCAACGCGCTCGCGCAGTGCATCCAGGTCGAGCCGCAGTATGCGGCCGCCATCGAAGCGGCGCTGGGCCATCATCTCCAGGCCGTTGTCGTCCGCGACACGGCCAGCGCCGAGAAGATTTTGGGCGCGCTGCGCGAGCGCCAGCTCGGCCGCGTGTCGGTCGCGCCGCTCGACCTGCCGCGCCCGGCCGCTGGCCAGCTCCAGTTCAAACCCGACGGCGCGCTGGGCTACGCCGTCGAGCAAGTCCGTTGCGACGACACACTGCGGCCGTTGCTGTGGTCGCTGCTCGCGCGCGTCATCATCGTGCCCGACCTGGCGTCGGCGCTTCGCGTCGTCAGCCAGACCGCGGATTTCGAGGCGGTCACGCCGCGGGGCGAGTTCGTCAGCCGCCACGGCATCATCAGCGGCGGCACCGAGAGCGCGGCGGGCATCCTCACGCGCAAGACGCGGATCGCCGAGTTGACCGAGATGCTCCAGCGGCTCCAGCAGCAGACCACGCATACGCAGGCCCGGCAGCAGGCCATCGGCAACGAGGCCATCGAGGCGGAGAAGAAGCTGGCCGCCGCGCGCGGCGAGATTCATTCCCGCGAGGTGCGCATCGCGACACAGGAGGGCGAACTCAACGCTGTCGAGAAGGAACTGGCCGAACTCGGCCACAAACTCGAAACGGTCGAGTGGGAGCTTTCGCAGCTTGCCCACCAGGGCACTGGCGACGCGGCGCGCAAGTCACAGATCCAGCAGGAAGTCGCCGCCAGCGAGCAGCGCGAGGCCGAACTGCGCCAGCAGTTGCTCGCGCATCGCCAGCAGGCCGGGCAGTTGCAGGCCGAACGCCAGCGCCGGCTCGACCTCGTCACCGAGGCGAAGATCGCGCTGGCCACCGAGCAGCAGCGCCACGACGGCGTTGCCGCCGCGAAAGCGCCGGTGGAGTCGCGCATCGCCGAACTTCGCGAACTGGTCGAAAGCCGCCGGCGCGAGATCGCCGGCTATCACGACCGCATCACGCGGCTGCGGCGGGAGATCGGCGAAGCGGAGAAGGCCGTCGAGGCCGGCGTCGCGCGCCGGGACGAACTGCAACGGCAGTCCGCCGGCCAGCAGGAACAGAAGCAACTTTTCGCCGCGCGCATTGCGCAGCTTGAGGAGGAAGTCCGCGCCGCGCGCAAGAAGGCTGACGAGGAGAAGGAGAAGCGCGGCGCGCTGGAGTTGCAGCTTGCCGGGAAACGGATGGCAATCCAGAACCTCAAGGAGCGCGTCGCCCGCCAATATCACGTCAACCTCGACGACCTGCCGCCGGAAGTGTTGAAGATCACCATCGCCGACCAGGGCCAGGCTCAGACGACGACGCTGACGCCGGAGGAGACCTCGCAGGCCGGCCTCGCGCCGGACTGGGCCTCCATCGAGCAACAGGTTGGCGAGATGCAGCAGCGGCTCGACGCGATGGGGCCGGTGAACCTCGAAGCGATCACCGAATACGACGAACTGGAGCAGCGCCACCAGTTCCTGACGGAACAGCACGACGACCTCATCAAGAGCAAGGACGACCTGCTGAAGGTCATCGCGCACATCAACACGACGACCAAGAAACTGTTCAGCGAGACGTTTGAGAACATCCGCGCGAACTTCCAGGAGATCTATGGCGAGCTGTTCGGCGGGGGCAAGGCCAACCTGATCCTGCTCGACGAGAACGACCCGTTGGAAAGCGGCATTGAGATCGTGGCACGACCGCCGGGCAAGCAACTCACGAGCATCACGCTGCTGAGCGGCGGCGAGAAGACGATGACGGCCGTGGCGCTGCTGTTCGCCATCTACATGGTCAAGCCCAGCCCGTTCTGCGTGCTGGACGAGATGGACGCGCCGCTGGACGAGAGCAACATCAACCGCTTCCTGAACATCCTGCGACGGTTCCTCAAGCAGAGCCAGTTCGTGCTGATCACGCACAACAAGCGCACCATCGCGATGGCCGACGTGCTCTACGGCGTGACGATGGAGGAGAGCGGCGTCTCGAAGATCGTGTCGGTGAAGTTCACCCGCCGCGGCGACGACCAGGGCGCGGCGCGGCCGATGGACCACTTCGAGAGCGAGGGCGAGATGGAACGCTCCAAGGTGACGCTCGAACCCGAACCGGAACCTGCCGGCACGTTTGCCATGCCCGAGGCGCAGGCTGTTCCAGCGGCCAGTCCGCCTCCAGCGGCGCCACCCGCCGGCAATCCGCCGCCGGCATCGAACAACTGACGCGGATTTCCAGCAATCTGCCTCATCATACTCCAGCCTTTCCCGCGCGAGCGCGAGGTTGCTCGATGGCTGCTTGCGTCAAGATTCCTCCGCATCTAGAATCGGCCCGACTTGAGGGGATTCCCGCGACGACGACGCGAAGCTGATAGCGAAAGGAAGTGACGATGCAATCGAAGCCGCAACGCCACGGCACGATTTCCAACGACGCACGGCGCGAGCCGGCCGCCGACAGCCTGGACCGCCGTGATTTCCTGAAGAGCTTCGGCGCGGGCGCGGTGGCTGCCGCCGTCGCGCCGCAAGCAGCGCGCGCCGTCACGCCCGCCTCCGCATCCACGGCGCCGCCCTCGACGCCAAAGACCGCGGGCGCGCTCCCGATGGGCAAGATCGGCGATTTGGAACTGAGCCGGTTGATGCTGGGGACGAATCACATCACGTTCCACATGCACAGCCGCGACCTGCGCTACGTGGATCAATTGTCCCGGCACTACAATAGCGATGAGAAGATCATCGAGACATTCGCCGCAGCCGAGGCCAACGGGGTCAACACGTTCATGACGCACTCGGATGCGAAGATCGAGAAGCTGTTCAAGGAGTATCGCGACAAACGGGGCGGCAAGATGAAGTGGATCGTCGCGCCGTGGAACAGCGCCGAAGGCACGGTGACCGACCTGGCCGGCTACCAGCGAACGGTGCCGGCGCTGGTGGACAGCGGCGTGGACGCGCTCTATGTGCCGGGGATGCTGACGGGGCCGTTGGTGAACCAGGGCAAGGGGATGTTGATCGGCGAGATGCTCAACGTCATCAAGGCGGCCGGCCTGCCGGCGGGCGTCGCCAGCCACGGCCTCGATGTGAACCGGTTTTGCGAGAAGGCGAAGTTGCCGGTGGATTTCCACGTGAAGACGTTTCATCACCTGAAGTATCCCACCGCGGTGAAGCCGGAGGAGCTTGCGAAATTGCGCCAGAGCGCCGAACGCTACCCGCGCGGCGACCTGAAGGCGGACTACGCGGAGGTGCCGGGATTCTGGTGCGGCAACCCGGAGGAGACGGCGGAGTTCATGAAGGGCGTGGCCAAGCCGTGGATTGCGTTCAAGGTGATGGCGGCCGGGGCGATCCCGCCGCGCGACGCCTTCCGGTATGCCTACAGCAACGGCGCGGACTTCATCCTCGCCGGCATGTTCGACTTCCAGATCGCCGAGGACGCGCGGATCGCCCGCGACACGCTCGCGGCGCTCAAGAACCGGCCGCGGCCGTGGCGGGGATGAAGTTGGCGTTTCGGAAAGCGGTCGCCCCCGTGGTGTGGCCCGGTCGTAGTTGAACATTGGCGGTGGTTTCCTCGCTGGGGACGCGAGAGCATCCTCGGTGGGAATGAAAACCGACGAAAGGAA
>DYDC01000185.1 GCA_020718125.1 Methylacidiphilum sp.
CGGTAACTACTCAGGTGCCCGCCCATGGCGGGCGGGCACCTGAGTAGTTACTTCCAAACACGGAAAACCTGAAGCTTCCGATGATTTTGTGCTTGACCGCCCCTCTTTACAGCCCCGCTATAAGTTCCCTTACGATTTTCCTCTTTGACGGCGCGGCCTGCTTTCCGCAATATCCCCGCCCCATGAATCTCGACCAAGTTTACGCGAAGCTGACTGAACCGAACGACAAGACGCTGTGCCTGCTCGTCATGGACGGCGTGGGCGACATCGCGGTGGAATCCACCGGCTGGAAGACGCCGTTGGAGGCCGCGCGCACGCCGAACCTCGACGCGCTCGCCAAGAAGAGCGCGCTGGGCCGCATGATCCCCGTCGCGCCCGGCATCACGCCCGGCAGCGGCCCCGGCCACCTGGGGTTGTTCGGCTACGACCCGCTGGAGTTCGAGGTCGGCCGCGGCGTCATCGAGGCGCTCGGCCTCGGCATGGAATTGAAGCCCGGCGATGTTTGCGCCCGCGCCAATTTCTGCACGCTCGACGAAAAGACCGGCCTCGTCACCGACCGCCGCGCCGGCCGCGTCGCCACGGAGATCACGGAGCAGCAGTGCGAGCTGCTCGCCAGCAAGATCAAGAAGATCGGTGGCGTGCAGGTGCTCATCCAGGCCGGCAAAGGCCACCGCTTCGTCGTCGTGTTCCGCGGCAAGGGCCTCGAAGGCCCGCTCACCGACAGCGACCCCGGCAAGGAAGGCGCGCCCATCGCGACCGCCAAGCCCGCCGGCAAATCCGCCGGCCAGAAGAAGACTGCGAAGGTCGTCGCGGAGTTCTACAAGCAGGCGCTGCCGTTGCTGAAGGGCCGCAAGCCCGCCAACGGCTTCCTCCTGCGCGGCATCGCCCACCAGCCCGACATCCCGACCATCGAACATCGCTACGGCCTCAAAGCCGCCTGCATCGCGGTCTATCCGATGTATAAGGGCCTCGCCCAGCTTGTCGGCATGACCAAGATCGAAGGCCCGCAGGACATCGCCGCGCAGTTCGAGGCCGCCCGCAAGGCGAATGGCCAGTTTGACTACTTCTTCATCCATTTCAAATACACCGACATGTATGGCGAGGACGGCAACTTCCCCAAGAAGGTCGAAGCCGTCGAGCAACTCGACGCGGCGCTGCCCGCGCTGCTCGACATCGGCTTCGACGTGCTCGCCGTCACCGGCGACCACTCCACGCCCGCCCCGATGAAGGGCCACTCCTGGCATCCGCAGCCGGTGCTGTTGCACAGCGCGTGCAGCGGCAGCGACGGCATGGAGCGGTTCACGGAGAAATGCGCCAACAGCGGCTCGCTCGGCATCTTCGAGGCGAAGTATCTGATGCGGTTGATGCAGGCCCACGCGAAAAAGTTCGCCAAGTTCGGCGCGTGAACTTCAAACCGATCAGTCGGCCGGTGTCGCGAGCGTTTCGTGGTGAATCAGGTAGGCGGTGTTGCGGGACGCCTTCCACGCGGCAATCAGGTTGCGGCGCGAGACCGTCTTGCGGACGCTCTGGCCGCGGTCGAGCCGCGCCCACGGGTCATTCACAATCACATCGCCGGTCTCTGTGAAGCCGCACACCACTATGAGATGCCCGTCGTTCCCGTGACGGTCGGAACCGTGGAGCCAGCCGTAGGACACCGAAACGATTGGTGGCACGCCACGCAAAATCCACTCCTCCAGTTGCGCCACGTCGCTGAGTCGCGCGACACAGGCACGCAGGCCGGGGAATTTGCCGGCGAACGCGGTGTTGAACGGCCAGTTGCCGGTGCCGGGCCAGTTCTTGTCATACACCCCGCGCGCCACGTCCGGCACGGCCACGTCCAGTTCCGGGCGTTTGAGCACGCGTGACCAATGCGCCAGCACCATCGAGACAGCCGTGGGGCTGCACCAGCCCGCGCGCTCGCCGAACGGCACCTGCGAGCGTTGCGGCACATCTATCAGCCTGCCACACGGCGCGCGCTGCGGTTCGCGTGGCGCGGCCTTTGCGCGGCTGTTGAGGAATGAAAGTCCGATGAACCTGAGCGCCGGCTCGGCCGCCCCGTCGGCCCGGCATGTTGTGATCCGAAGTTGAAGACGCTCGGCGTGGCGCGTCAGCACGAGTATGTCGGTCTTCACGTCGCCGTCGGCATCGCGCTGGCCGGTGACGCTTTCGCGCGGCGCGATGGCGTCATCCTCCGACCAGAGGCCGAGGCAATAGTATTTCGTCGCGCGTTCCGGATACACGGCCCGTGCCTCGAACTTCAGCCAAGCGCGCGCCGGCGCGTGTGCATTCCACGACATCACCAGTTCGTCCCACGCGATCGGCGCGCGGATCTCGGGGGAGGTGAACACTGTCTCGCCGGCGTTCCGGCCGGGGGACTTCGCGAAGCTGGAGAAGTTCGTTATGGACAGGAAGCCGGTCGGCTCGCCCGCCACGGCCACGGCTGCCGCGAAGCTTGCGAGCAGGGCCGCGACGCGAAGCGCGATTGTCATCGCCCGGCCGACCTACGCCAACCCTTGGATGAGTTGGCCGCCATCGAGGATGGGCATCGGACGGCCAAGCGCCGTCGGTGCGTATCGCTTCTGCGGCGCGATGCCGAGTTGGGCGTAGATGGTGCGGAACAAATCCTCCGGCGTGACGGGCTGGCGGGCGGGCGATTCGCCGCGGGCGTCGGACGCGCCGATGACCTGCCCACCCCGAATGCCGCCGCCAGAGAGGAAGACCGAGAATGCGCCGTGATGATGCTCACGCCCGGTTTCGTCGTTGATGCGCGGGCTGCGGCCAAACTCGGTGAGGAACACCACCATCGTTGTGTCAAGCATGCCGCGGTCGGCGAGGTCGGTGATAAGGGTGGCCACGGCTTGGTCGAATGCCGGCAAGCGGTTCTTGAGCGCGTCAAAGGCGCGGAAGTGATGGTCCCAGCCGTCCTCGTCCGCCACGACGAAACGCGAGCCGGTCTCGACGAGCCGGCGGGCGAGCAGGCATTTCCGGCCCAGGCTGGAGTGCCCGTAAGCGTCGCGGACTTTTGCCGGCTCGCGGTTCAAGTCCAAAGCCACGCGTGTGTCGGCAGGCTGCGGTGAGGCGAGGCCGCGTGCGCAGAATGCGCTGGTGTTGGCTTTGCCATCGAGCGCGAGCGGCGCGTGCCGTGGTTCGAGATAGCCGGCGCCGAGGCAGCCCAACGCGGAGGCAAAGCTACTGCCGTGCACGGCGATGTAGGGCGGCACCCCGGCCCGCGAACCAAGCTCCTTTGAGACGACCGCGCCAAGGCTCGGGTGGCTGACAGCCCGTTCCGGTCGCCAGCCGCTCAGCATGTAGTTCATGCCGCGTTCGTGCGCGCCTTCGGGATGATGCATCGAGCGGACAAAGGCGATCCGGTCGGCGATGCGGGCGAGCCGCGGCAGGTGTTCGCAGAGCTGGACGCCAGGAACGTTCGTGTTGATCGCCTTGAACGGGCCGCGCACGCCGGCAGGCGCGCCGGGTTTCGGATCGAACGTGTCGAGGTGCGACACGCCGCCTTGCATCCAGAGGAGGATGACCGACTGGCATGGCGCATCGCTGGCGGTGGCGGCGCCGACCGTGCGCGCCATGCTGGAGAGGCCGAGCGCGCCGGCGGCGCTCGCCAGGACGAAGTCGCGCCGGGTGATGCCTGTCCGCCGCCTGTGCTCGTCGCAACCGCGTGTCCGAATCATCGTAGGGTCTCCAATTGGGGTCTCTGCAGCGTCGCGCGCCGCATTGTTCGCGCCGGCGCAACTATAGACGGCGCGGAGGGCCGTTCAATCATAAGTTTCCGGGCGCGCGGTTGCCGTGGATGACGGTTGCGCGCCGAGGTCAGTCAGCGTGACGTGCGCGCCGGAGCGCGAGATCGAGTCCAGCGTGAACAGGGTCTGGCCCATGCGGAGCCGGTCGCCGGTGCGGAATTGGCCGGTGGTGACGCGAATGTCGTTGAGGAATGTGCCGTTGCGCGAGTTGATGTCCCGGATGGCGATGCCGTCGGGTTCCAATGTGAGCGAACAGTGGCGGGCGGAAATGCAGGGGTCGGCCGGCCGCACGTCGGCGCGTTCGCCGCGACCAACGAGGATGGGGCGGTCGGCCAGCATCGCGCGTTCCTCACCTTCGCGGGGCAGGCGGAACCACAGAATCATCAAGGGCGTCGGGCGGCGCGCGGTCTCGATCGGCGGCGCCGCCATGGGAGCGGGCCGTGGCGTCAGGGACGCAATGAGCGGTTGCAGGGACGTCCATCGCTGGCGCTGGTCTTTGATGAGGGCGGCGTTGACAAAGGCTTCGAGGTCGGCGGGGACTTCCGGCGCGAAGCTGCGCAGGGGTCGGGGCTGGACTTCGCAATGCAGCCGGACCCATTCGTCGGAGGTGACGCCGATGAATGGCGGCCGGCCGGCGAGCAGTTCGTAGAGCGTGACACCGAGTCCGTAGAAATCCGCCGCGCCGGCGACCGGTTCGTCCCGGAGGATTTCGGGGGCGGCATATTGCGGAGTGAAGCCTCCGGTTTTCCCGTCGGCGGAATCGAGTTGCTGGGCGATGCCGAAGTCCATCAGCTTCACCCAGCCGTCGTCACGGATCATGATGTTGTCGGGCTTCACATCCCGATGGATGATGCCCTCGCGGTGCGCGTGCTGGAGCGCGGCGCTGACGGCGGCTGCAACAGCGCGAACCTGCTCAGGATTTGGTTTGTCTTTGCCGGCGAGCCACTCGCGCGCGGTAAAGCCGCGCACAAACTCCATGACGATGAACATCGTCCCGTAGGCGTCAACCGTGTCGTGCACGGCAACGATGTTGTCGTGGCGGAGACGGCTGAGAATCCGCGCCTCGGCGCGGAAACGCTCCAGGAAACCGTAGCGCGACACGAGCGTGTGCGGGAGCATCTTGAGAGCAACCTCGGTTTCCTCCGGCACTCGGACGGCGCGGAAGACCCAGCTCATGCCCCCTTCGCCGGTCTGTTCGAGGACCTCGTAGTTGCCGATGCGGCGGCCGAGCAGGTCCCTGCCGGACCAACGAAGCCGGTGGGCCACGAGCCGGGTGAGAAACAACTTCAGTTCCGGGATCTGGGCGGCCAGCGGCTCAAAGTCTTCGCGCGAGAGACGCCACGCGCGAACCTTGGTCGCGGCGGTGCAGTCGGCCACGCGGGGTTCGCGGTTCAACAGGGCCATCTCGCCGACGAAGTGGCCTTTGCCCAGCAGCGCGAGCAGGGGACCGCCGGGCTGGCGCACCTCGACGCGGCCATCGGCGATCAGGTAGAGCGCGTCGCCGCGGTCGCCTGCCTTGATGAAACGGTCGCCCGCCGCGAAGCTGCATCGTTCCAGCCGTTCGCGCAGGAGCGCGGTCTGCTCGGGGGTCAGGCCGGCGAATGGCTCGAAGTATTCGAGCTGTCGGTTTGAGTGCGTCTTTTGCCAGAACGAGGTTGGCACAGTTGAGGTCGGTTTGGTTTGGGATCGCGGGCGCTTCTTATACCACAGCGCCAAGCTCCCTGGCAGAAAAAGAACGGCGCACGGAGAGAAAGGGGCGCAACTTGACACACGCGCCAAGTCCCGAAAGGGACGGTCGAGAATAGCCCGGCGTTTCAACGCCGGGTGGGCTGGCAACAAGAGACAAGCCCCGTCAGGGGCGGCAGAAGAGGATTGGTTGACGGGCGA
>DYDC01000186.1 GCA_020718125.1 Methylacidiphilum sp.
AGGGCGGCGGTGCGGCGGTCGGCTTGGGCGCGCAGCTTCCGCAACGCGTCCGCTTCGTCCAGCAGCTTCACGATCCGCTCCTGCTCCGCCAGCGGCGGCACGGGAACCGGAAGCCTCTGCAATTCCGCCCGCCGTATGTTTTGAATGTTCGCGCCTTTGGCGTTGCTGTCTCGCCATTGCAGAAATGCAGGACTGCGAAACCAATACGAGCCGAAGCGGTGATGGAAATTGGCGTTGAACCTCACAATGGCGCAAAATGCACCGACTGAGCCAGGCCAATCCGCAGCCAAGTGCGCCGTCTTTCCGACTATGGCCGGGCTGCCTGACGACATGCAGATGGCGAGGTCGCCACGCCTCATTCGCTGTTCCTCGCTTACCAGCTCTTCGGGAACGTAAACCAAGTCGGAATCGGTCAGCAACGATTCCTGAATGTTCCCGGCGCGGAGAATCGGAATCGAATTCTTGCGCGGCTCATCGCTGACCTGTGACTTGTCGAATGAGACCCCGCGAACCACGGACGCGATTTCCGCCAACGGTTTTGTCGGCCAGCGTTTCATGGCTGTTCGGTGGTAGGCGTGGGCGGGGCGTTGGGGTGGAGTCCGGGTTGGGCGAGCAGCACATTGCCGCGCCGGATGATTTCGTTGTCGAGCTTGAGCGGGTCGCCGATCATTTGAGCAACGGGGTGAAACCCGCCTGCTCGAAATGGTGGTCGCCGGTGAGGGCATCGCGAATGCCTTCGTCTTCCATGACGACGAAGGAAAGGCAGTCGGTGAGCGGCCAGTCCTTGTCACGGCGGTAGCGGTAGAAGCACACGCCGTCTTCAAGCAGGCGGCGTGTGGCCGGCACGATGGTTGTGCCGGAGTGATTCCGAATCCAATCATAGAAACCGGCGAACACGTCACGGTTGCCCGTCCGGGCCAAAGCATCTCCAACTTCCACCAGCACCCAGTCGGTAGTAACGCGATGACGATGGTCGTCCCGGCTCAATCGCGTGGCTCGCGCGTGAGCAGGGTCTTCGCGATTGAGGAGGGCAAGGAAAAACCAGGTGTCCGCAAACACGGCGCTCATTTTTTGGGCAAACCGTGGAGGTAGTGGTCATGATTGGCAGCGAGATCGGGTGGCAATCCCTCGGTTTCCGCAGCGAACCCGATCAGCCGGTCGGTGCAATCAGCAGCCTCCTGCGCGGTCATCTCTGGCATTGGGCGAGTGGCGGGAATCCAGCGGCCTCGGCGCGGCTGCTGTTTGTGGTCGTGGCTGTGAATATAGTAGTCGAGATTGACAGCGAGGTCGTCGGGCAAATTGCGCGCAGTCGCAAAGGCCGGCGCTGTTTCACAGAGGACAAACGGTTCTTCGGGTGAAACGGGTGCAGGTCGAATTTCCACGTGCTGGCCTTCCTCAAAGTGAGCATCTGGCGGAAGTTCAACGACGCCATTCTTTATTTGTCCGGTAGCACTCACGGCTGTTTTGTATCTCTAATCTGCCGCAAAAGCAAGTTGCCGCGCCGGATGATTTCGTTTTCGAGCTTGAGCGCGTCGCCGAGGATGTCCGCCGGGGCGTCGTGGTTTACGCTAGAGGCGGTCACGGGTTTGTAGCGGCCGGCGGCGAGGCTCCAGTCGTTCTCGCGAATCTTCTCGATGGGCACGCGGTAGCTGTTCAAGCCCTCTTCGCGGCCGGGCCATTTGGCGAGCACGTCGGGGATGTCGTTGGCTTCAATCGGCGTGCGTTTGTCGTCGAGGCTGAAGCCGTCGGCGGTGAGGTCGTAGAACCAGACGGACTTGGTAGCAGGTAGGGCGCGACCGCTGGGCGCGCCATCGGAGCGGACGGCCCGGCGGTCCGTCCCTGCCTTTTCAAAGATGAGTGCTGCGGTGGCGACGCCGGCGTAGGGTTTGAAGACGCCGCTGGGGAGACTGATGACGGCTTGGAGGTCGCACTCGGTCAGGAGGAGTTCGCGCAAGGAGGTGGCGGCGTTGGTCGAGCCGAAGAGGACTCCGTTGGGCACGATGACGCCGGCGCGTCCACCGGGGGCGAGATGGTCCATGATCCATTTCAGGAAGAGCAGTTCGGTGGCGCGGGTGTTCAGCTTGTAGTTGAGATCGGCGAGGATGCTTTCGTCCTGCACCTTGCCGGAGAAAGGCGGGTTGGCAAAGATGATGTCGAACAAGACGCCCGGATACGCGCCGCCGAAGCCGGTGGTGAGCGGGTTGAAGAACTTGATTTGCGCCCGCTCCAACTGGTGGAGGTAGAGGTTGAGGATGGCGATCTTCACCATGTTGGCGTCGTTGTCGAAGCCGGTGAAGGCCTGTTCTTCGAGGAATTTCCATTGCGCGGGTTTGAGCAGCGCGCCGTCCACGAGGCCGCGCCGCTGGTCGGCGGGCTTGGTGTGCTGGAGAAGAATATGGACGAAGGCGGCGATGAGGAAGCCGACCGTGCCGCAGGCGGGATCGCAAATGCGCTGGCCGGGCCGCGGGTTCACCAAGGCCACGATCATGGCGATGATGTGGCGGGGACTGCGAAACTGGCCGTTGGTGCCGGACATGGTCAGTTTGCTGAGAAGATACTCATACATGTCGCCCTTGAAGTCGTGGCCGTCGTGGGCGGCGAGGTCGAGTTCGTGGGTGCCCTGCACAACAGCGCGAAGCGTGGGGCGGTCGTAAATCTTGAGTGTGGCGCGGCTGAAGAGGAGCTTGCCGGTGTCGGTGAGGCCGGGGAGTTCGTGCAGGCTTTCGATGGCGTCGCGGACGGCGTTGAAGAGGTTGTCGCCGGTGAGGGTGACGAAGTTGCCCCAGGCGAACCGCGCCCATTTGCCGGAGAAGATGCGGGGGTATTTCTTGTCGAGGCTCGCGAGGGTTTCGTCCTTCTCGGTGAGCAGGCGCAGGAAAACGAGATGGGAAATCTGCTCGATGGAGTCCATCGGGTTGTTCACGCCGCCCGCCCAGAGGATGTCCATGAGCTGGTCCACCTTCTGGCGCAGGCCGGAGGAGAAGAAGTTGGAGCCGTTCGCGGGTTTTGCAGGCCCGCCGCCCTCAGCGGGCGTGGTTGACGTGGTTTCGCCGCGTGGGGGCACGCGGCCTACAACGGACGCGGAAGACTTGTCTTTCATGAAAGCGATGCAGCCAGCAAGGATTGCCGAACGAGCGTGGATTGGCGTAACGCCTCAAAGACTCGTTCGCGGTCGCCGAAGTGGGTCAACGCGGTGATGCCGCCGAGCTGGTTGAACTGGCTGGCGGTGAAGATGGTCATGTCGCCTTTCACGAACCGTTGCAGCGCCTGCGCGTCTTCGGCCAGCAGTTGGGCGGTGGCGTCCACCCATTTCTGTTCGCTGTAGCGGAGATTGAACCGGGCGGCGATGGAATCCACCGTGTCGGCCACAATGGCGTCGCGGGTGGGCAGCGGTCGCTTGCCAACCGCGCCATAGACGAACGCCGGAGTCGGCGCGGGCACGCCGTAGGAGACGATGAGCTTGTCGGGCGAGTAGAACATCTTCGGCTTGTGGTAGAACCGCTCGTTCATGATCGTCTCGACGGCGTCGTCGTCTTCCGCTTCAACGGCTTCCTTGAACTCCGCGTCGCGCCCGACGAACTCGTTCACGTCGCGCTCGAACGAGCCGCGGAAGGTCATCACGTCCACCTTCTCGCCATTGGGTCCGACGATGCGGATTTCCTGGCTGACGACCACGTCGCGGCCCTGCCATATCGGGATTTGCCTCGGCGGAGTCGGACTCGGCATTGCGGGTGTGGTTCCGCCTTCGGGGCCTTCGCGCATCAGGCCGCCGGGCGTGCCACCGGGCCGATAAGGTTCCTCTGCCGCCTTGGGGCGCGGCAGTTTGAGCGGGATGGAGTAGTCGTATTTCTCCTCGAAGTATTCCGCGACGGCGCAGTAGTCGAGGAGGAAGAAGTTCTTCTTTTCGTATTCGGTGTTGTTGTGCCGGAACGTGAAAAGGCGGGTGCCGCGTCCCTTGATCTGGATGTATTCGGTCGGGGAGAAGATGGGCCGCATGAGGACGACGTTGAGCAGGTCGCGGCAGTTGTAGCCGGTGCTGAGCATGTCCACCGAGACGGCGACGCGCTCGGAGCGTTTGCCGTCGCGGAACTCTTTCGCGAAGGACGAAGAGTCGGGGATGCGCGAGGTGATGGTGAGAGCAACACCGGGCTGCATTTCGTTGAGAATCTTCGTGAGCGCGGTTGCGTGGTTTTGGTTGACGGCGAAGACGATGGACTTGCCGATGTTGCCGGTCGGGTCGCGCTGGGCTTCTTTGAGGAACGTTTCGCACATCACGCGGTTTCTGTCCGGCGTGAAGATTCTCCGTTCGAGGTCTTGAACCTTGTAGTTCTCTTCCTGCTCGTTGATGAAGACGGCCCAGCCGGAATCTGCCAGCGCCTTGGTGGTGATGTCGGAGCGCACGTCAATGATCTTCGGCAGGCACAGGAACGGGCCTTCGGGGTCTTGCACGGCGTCAACAAGATCGTAGCGGTAGGTCGGCACGCCCGGCTCGCAGCCGAAGTAGTGATAAGTGTCGCGGAGTTGGCGCGCTTCGAGCGCCTTGGGATTCTGCGCCTCAAGCAGCTCGACGTTGATGTTCTTCAGATACGCCTTGGGCGTGGCAGTCAGGCCGATGCGGGTGGCTTGGAAGAACTGCACGACTTCGCGAGCGTCGCCGTAGATGGAGCGGTGCGCCTCGTCGTTGACGACGAGATCGAAGTGGAACGGGGTGAACTCCTCTCGGTAGCGGCGGTCCACCATGAGTGATTGGAGCGTGGCGACGACGACCGACGAGCCGAGCAGCTCGCCGGGGCGCCGCCGGGCGGTCTTGTAGAGGACGGGTTTGAATTCGGCGAGGATGACGTTGAACTCTTCGAGCGTCTGCTTGGCCAACTCGATGCGGTCCACGATGAACAGGACGCGCTCGGCATTTCGCGTGAGCAAGAACCGGCGGATGAGGGCGGCGCAGAGCAGGGTCTTCCCCGTGCCAGTCGCCATTTCGAGCAGGAACTTGCGGCGGCGGCGCTCATCGAACAGCCGCGAGACGGCATCAATCACCCGGACCTGATAACGGCGCAGAATGAGGTCGGACTTGAAAGGTTTGAGCCAGCCGGGACCGATAACCTCGCTCAGCAGCGGCCGTGGCGGCTGGAGGTTCTTGAGTCGCAGGCGTTCCAAGTCTTCGGGCGAAGGAAGGCGTTCGATGCGATAGGCGTCCTGGTCGGTGCGCCAATAGTTCCAAAACCAATGCTCGCGCCCGTTGGAAAGAATGACAAACGGCGCGTTGAGGTTCTCGGCATATCCGCGGCCCTGTTCCTTCGCGTCGTAGGGATCAGCGTCCTCGCGCTTGGCTTCCAGAACACTGAGCGGACCACGCGGGCCGCCCAGAACATAGTCCGCGCGCCCGTTGGCGGTGTTGAATTCAAAACGCACCTGATGCGGGTCGAGCAAATTCCACCCGCTGAACTTCAACGCCTCATCAATCAAGACACGAGAGAAGGCTTCTGGCGAATTGTTCATGCCGACGACTCCCTTTCAGGGCCGTTTCCACGAAGGCAATGCGTAGCGCAATGGGCTGCGAAACACAAGCAAAGTGGTGAACGAAACGCGTTTGCAGACAGGCCGGAACCGTGCCCAAATCTGCTCTCGTTATACCAATTGCGA
>DYDC01000187.1 GCA_020718125.1 Methylacidiphilum sp.
CCGCTATCACCGGCACAATCAACTCCGGGATGAGGTCGTAGTCCACTATCGAGCGGGCAAAGCCAATCGGATCAACGATCTTCAGCACTCCCGCTGCGAGAAAAACGACGGCGATGAGCAGGCGTCCCAGCAGGCTCAACCACGAAACGGCAGAACGACTGTCTTTGCCACGAAAGAACGCAGGGAACACAGAGATTTCGTTTCCCCCTTTTTGCGCTCTTTGAGTTCTCTTGCGGCTCATCTTCCGTGCCATTCCGTGCATTTCTTGGTTGCCCGCTAAATACGCCAAACACCGCTAAAACAAAACTTCCAGACCTTCCCCTTCGCCTTTCGTGTCATTTCGTGTGTTTCGCGGGCCAATCTCCGAATCCGTGTAATCCGCAGATCACTGCTCCACAGGCCAGCCGCGATCTTTCCATCCCGCCCAGCCGTCTCGGAAGATGCTGACGCGCGTGTAGCCCATCGGCGCGAGTTTGTCGGCCGCCTGCCGGCTCGATCCGCAGCTCTTGCCGTCGCAATAGATGACAACCTCCGCCTCCTTAGGCAGCCAGTTGGCCATCTCCACAAACCGCTGGTCAAACTCATCCGCCGGAATGTTCCGCGCCCCGGCGATGTGCCCCCTCGCAAAGTTGTCCGCCAGCCGCGCGTCGAGAAACAGCGATTGCCCGCCTTCGTGCCGCGCCTTCGTTTCCTCGGCCGTGATGTAGCGCGCGTCGAGTTCGCGCAGCGTCAGCGCCCGCGTCACCGCCAGCCCAACCGGTGAGACCGCATTCACCGCCAACCCCAGCAAAGTAGTGACGGCAATGATGGGCACGGCCTGCAAGAGCAGTGATTTGATGCCGAACGGTTTCATTTAACACCGATGATTGACTTGCCCGCTAAACACGCCAAACACCGCCAAAATTACTGCCGGATTTCCTCTCCGGTTTTCGCGTCATTTCGCGTGTTTCGCGGGCCAATCTCCGTATCCGTGTGTTCCGTGCATTCCGTGGTGATTACCCGTGCCGGAGGCCCGGGCTACTCTCTCATCTCACCGCGGCCACCTGCGTCTTCATCACCACGCCGGACAACCGCACCTCGATCGGCACGTTGCTCTCCGAAGTCGTGATCTTCATCGTCCGCTGGAAGAACCCCGCCGGTGGCGGCGTGTCGTCGGTCAGTTCCACCTCGTATTCCAGGCCCGGCTTCACCGGTTTCACCAATGCCTTCAGGCCCGGAAAACCCGTGTCCACCGAGCGGACCTCCACCGGTTTGCCGCTGCGGCTGCTGAGCATCACCTTCTGCGGCTTGAACCGCTCGCCTTGCTTCACCGAGCCGAAGAACACCGCTTCCGGCTTCACCCGCAACGGCCCGGCTATTGTCCCCGTCACCGGAATCGTCAGTTCCAACGGCTTCGCCGAGCCGGACTGCGACCGTGTGAGATAAACCCGCGCGGCATACGTAAACGGCCCGTAGTTCTTGTTGTTCGCGTCGAGACTCACCGCAACTTTGATTTCCCCCTCCGTCTTTCGCGCGTTTGGCGTGTTTCGCGGGCCACCCACAAACTCCGCCTTCAACTCCGGATGCGTCGTCGTGATCCGCTGTATCCCAAACGCCTCCGGCACCACCGGCTTGATGACCAACTCCTGCACGCCCACCCTGCCTCGCTCGATCTCGCCCATAGCCACCACCTTCGGCTCCAACTTGAACAACGTCCGCACGTCCGCATTCACGCCGAGGACCAGTGATGGCGCGGCGGGATCGTTGGAGCGCACGGTAATGGTCTTGTGGATCGGCCCGCTGAAGCTGCCGGACTTGAACGTCACGCTCAGCCGCCCCACACCGCCCGGCGGCAATTCCTTCGGCGAGGGCTGGACCACCGTGCAACCGCACGAACTGATGACATCGCTGATTCGAAGCAATTGATTGCCCTTGTTCCGATACACAAACACCTTCGTGGACTCCGTCCCTTGGTCCACCAATCCAAACTCCGCCGCTGCCTCATCGAACGAAAGCCACTGGCCAGCTTTCGGACCGGAGACCGAAGTCCGCTGACCGCTGAAAGTTGATGGCTGACTGCTGGCAGCTGTCGTTTTCTGCCCCCTGAAAGCTGACGGCTGACCGCTGATAGCTTTTTCAGCTTTCACCGCCGCCATGTAATTCCTCTGCGCCACCACATACGCATCCCACGCCGACTTCACGTCCGTCGGCTTGCCCTCAACCCTCAACCCCCGACCCTCAACCAGTCTCGCCACTCCATAGCCTGCCGCGATGCCGACAATGGCACCGACGGCGATGCCGCCGATCAATCGCTTGTAGTTTTCGGTCATACCATCCTTTCATCTGTTGCTGGCTTGGAATCATGCGACGGTGCTACGGCCTTGGACACGTTTCGGGATACTTTGAGTTCATTCGATCAGGATTGGGCCAGCGTTTGTCCAGCAACGCCGTTTCGCGCCACCATCCTTTTACACATTCGAACCTAAGTGCCTCGCCAAGAATCACCTCGGCCACGAAACTCCCATCCCGCCTCCATGTGACACGAGCCTTCGTCGTTTCAAAACTCTTTCCACCGAAAGTCTGGCAACTGAACAGCGGCAGATGCCAGAATTCGTAATACTCAAAGCGATATACTTTTGGATTATATCTTAACAAGGTGCCGACTAAGACGGACGGGCTGAAACCAAACTGCTGGATTTCCCGAACAATAATCTTTGGTCCTGTCCTGCCTGGTCCATACCAAGATTCTGTGAGTATGCGACCACCAACTTGATACCAGATCAAAGCGCTGACGAGGGCCGTGCCGCATGCAAGCATGATCCCTGTCGTTCTTTTCATTGGCCACGACCCTTTCTTGCAGAGATCCTCTTGAAAAGCAATATGGCCGCTATGATTGCCACAGCAGCAGCAGAGATCCAAATCAGAATCGAGGAATTACCCCCAGATGAAGCGGCTCTTTCATGCGCTGGTTTTGCTCGACTCGTGTTGTCGGACGACCGAGTGGCTTGCGTCTGCCCACGCTCTTGTGGTTGCGTGTCATGCCTTGGAATCGCCTCATGCGCTTGGGTGGATTTTTGGATCACATGTCGTTCCGTGTTTTGCACCGGAGGACGATCTATGTCACGTAGCGTTCTCTTGGCGGGCTGCTCAATTCGAAAGCGGTGTGGATCCGGCCGTATAAAAATCTGCTCAAGAGGGAAGGCGCTCTGTGTGACTGCGGCAACAGTCAGTTCATGGTCAGTGGCAATGTAGTAAATCTTGAGACCCGTCTGACGATCAACCCAAGTGTCCGCGCGAACTGGCACAAAAGCATCCTGACCTTTCCGCATAAGTTCTTCTTGTTCGGAGGCACCGAGTTCACGAGCGAAATATGCAAACAGATTCCGCGCCTCAACTTGAGATGAGTCCGAGGGCAATCCTTGTAAACTCTTCACATTCAAAACACCCACGACACGTCCCCGCGAACACAGATACCAAAAGGACTGAAAGCCGGGCTGCCCCATGTTGACAATCTCCATGAAGCTCTCGTTTTGCTGTGCTTCTGGCGCACCGCTGGGAGTAGGCATTATTATCCCTGGGCCCGCGAACACGTTTTGGCGCGCCAATCTTAAGTCTTCAACACTGGCACCCAACGACACGCCTGAAGGAATGATTCTCTTGACCACGGCATCGAACGTGGATCCAGAGGCCCAGTTTGGAATACCCAAGCACAACAGAATCCCGCAAAAACACTTCCGCATCATGATCAGTATATTCTTGAGCGGTCCGAGTTGGTTAAGATGCCTTCGACAAAATCCTCAGGTGTCTCGGGCGAAGACCCCGATGTTTCCCAGATGAACATCACTCCCGAATCATATTTCTGCTCCAAGTCGGTTATGATTGCGTCCACATCAGGCACCAGACCATCTCGGTGAACGACAGACATGCCAACCGTGTTGTTATGCAAGTCCATGCTGCTGTCAAAAGCGGGCTGACCCTGCGAATAATTATCGTGTTCATGAGCCGTAGAAATCAGCCACACGTCTCCGGCATTGACCGAGAATGTTGAAACCGAGAGCGAACACCAAAGAGCATGTCGCATTGCATCGTGCCTCGGACCTCCAATCGTGTGTGCGGCATCCACGTAGGCAAGCACCAAAGAACGGTTGAAAATCATTATGGGTGCCGTGACCGGACACAGGGCCGCCGCCTCCAATTGGCTAAAGAAACCGACGTATGGAATGTGTATGTGAACTCGGTAAACAGAATCGCGAATTGATATTTTCACCTCATTCACCCCACTTGACCAACTAAATGTGTATTCCAGAGAATTGTCGGGAATCGTGTGCCCCGGAGCTTCCCATTTCACAAAATGAGGCGGAAGATTCTCAGCCTGATCAAGTGGCGACCCCATGATTATTTTGATGGTGATCTTCTCGTCTGGCCAAACAGCAAATAGATTCGATGCATTTCCAATCTGTGGCGCATTGTTATATGTTCTATAATTTCCGTTTGGGCTTATCTCAGTCTGATTTAGCTTTATCGCCGGGACATTCACGGTCACGCCAGCCGATGCCGTGTTGCCGCGTGCATCCGTCACGGCAACGGAGCAGGAATTACCGCCACCTTCGGCAGCATCACCGAAAGTCACATCCACGGATTGGGACGACGCGCTGGCGGGGGTTCCGTTGTCAAAAGTCCACTCGTAGGTGTAAGGCGCTTTGCCGCCCTTTGGCGTCGCATTGAAACTGACGCTGGTGTTCTTAGCGATGACCTTGTCTTCGGAGGGAGTAATCGTAACGGAGAGTTCACACTCACCAGCCGGAACAATCTCCTCGGCATCGCAACACTCCTGACTGCCTACCGTGTAGATGAAGCCGTTGCAACAGTCCTGCAATGGCGGGTAGTATTCGACTTCGCCGCACATGGGGAAGCAGGTTCCCGCCGGGCCGACCAAGCCTTCGCAGCACTCCTCACCCGGCCCAAGCCAGCCTCCACCGCCCCGCGGGCCGACCCCGCACCAAGCGGGACACGGGACGTCAAGAGGAAGCACGACGTGGATACCAGCACCGACGTAACAGCACTGTTCATAACGCGGATCGTATCGCCCGACGATGTAGTGGCCGTCGAAACAATCCACTAGTCCATCACCCCAGCCACCGCCGCCGTTGCCGGGATTGTCGGCGGGGTCGTTCGGATTGGTGCCGGCGGTGGTTTCCTCCTCGTCGGTGTAACCGTCGTTGTCATCGTCGGGGTCGAGGTCATCCTGGATGCCGTCGCCGTCGTTGTCTCCGCCGCCGCCGCCACCGCAGTTGCCCTTGTCAACAACCTGGCCGTCGGCGCAGCAGTCCTGTGTGCCCAGATCATAGATGGTCATGGAGCAGCAACCCTCCGAGGTGGGATCGTAGGTGTTGCTGCCACAGTCGTCGGCCCACGCCGGCATGGCGGTTAAGAGGAGAAACCCAAACACGGTCGCGAAGGTTATCGCGACGGCCCGCGCCCTGCAATTCTCAAACGTCCCGTTCATAACAAGCCTATTCATCGTTCACCTCCTGTGACACCCCATGAAACAAAACGACCGTTCGACTGAGCGAACGGCCGCGCGCGCAAATTGGAATTGAACCCGGCGAGAAAACTATGCCACGATAAAATAGGAAGGGGCTGGCTGGCTGGCTGGCTGGCTGGC
>DYDC01000188.1 GCA_020718125.1 Methylacidiphilum sp.
TGGGGACCCTGTCGGGTTTGCCCTTGTGGAGGGCGGTGGTGTAGCGCTTGAGGCGTTGCTGGTAGAGGGCTTCCATGTCGGTGGCCATGACGGTGTCCTTTGCGTTGTGTGGTGGCGCGCCCGCAGGCGCGAACAATGGCGCGTAGACTACGGATTTCGCCCGCGCAAGGCCAGTCTGGAATTTGGCGTTGTGAAAACTCTCCGGTCATTTCCTCACAGAACAAGAAGACCATCTACCTCGCGATTCTTGTGATGTTTGCCACGCTGGTCCTGATTGCCTTCTTGCGACTGGTGTCGTAGCTGCAACCGGGCAAGTCGTTCTCTGCCGCGGACTGCGTCAGCCGGCGGATGGGGCCATTCTCTTTGCGATGAAGCGCTCCAATACTTGCTTGAGCGCGAAGCGATAGGGATCAAGCGGCACATTGGCGCCGCCATTGAGGGTTGCTTCAGCCTGTTGGATGCTGCGCAGTCGCTTGCGCGCCTCTTTCAGTGACAGACTCCGCATCGTGCCAAGAACGGATTCGATCTCACGACCACGCAGCGCGGTGAGAAGTTTGTGGTCGAGCTTGAGCTTCTTTATCGTTTTATCGGCAGCACTGTCTGCCGGGTCGGCCAGCTTGATTTCACCGCGCTGATTGAAAACGAACCGAGCTTCGCACCCGTTGCTCAATGGAGAGATGAACGTCGCTGCCTCTGCGGGGCTGGGCCAGTTTCCCTTCGCGTGCGCTCCATATTGGCCGCATGGCCCGTTCGGCTGCGGCCAACACGCCACCATGTTGTTATACGTCACATCTTGTCCGCGTGCGCAATGAGCCTGCGGACGCAAGTGCTCCACATGTGCCGAGCCGACATCAATCCTCCGCCCCGTGTAGGCACACAACCCGCCCTGTTCAGCGAGCAATGATTTCAAGAGCAGCCCAGCCACGTCGGGTGATTGGCGTAGCGCGTCGTAGCCGTAATTGATTCCTCCCCCGGCGGGATCGGCCTGATGTGCCGCGCGCCATTCCCTCAGTTCCGCCGGTTCTTCGCGCTTCTCAATCTTTCTCATGCGCCAGCGCTTCCATGTTTCGGATGCTTCCCTCCAACCGGGCGACTTCTCCTTCCTCGCCGTCAACTCGCTCGCGCAGTTTCTGAAGTTCCCGCTTGGCTGCCTCCAAATCACACTCCTCCAGCGCATCCTCAACCGCGTGAATCATGCCCGTTGCTGGCTCACTCCGCTGGCGCGCGTCCATGACGTGCTCCAGAATCCAGTTTGAATCCGCGCCGTAGGCGACTGGCGGCGTTTGTGAGCCGTCCGGCACAAGCGCATGGACCGACTCACGCGGCACTTCGCCGATGATTTGCGGCGAGTGCGAGGTGCAGAAAAACTGAATCTTTGGAAAGGCGCATTGCAAGTCAGCCACCACCCGCCTCTGCCACCTTGGATGCAGGTGCAGGTCCAACTCGTCTATCAGGACCACTCCCGGCGTATCCGCCATGGCCCGGTCACCCATTGGCGAGTTCAACTGCGCCGCCTTTATCGCAATGTCACCCACCATTGCCACCATGTTCCTTTGGCCATCGCTCAACTGGTCGAAGGCGTGAATCTCGCGATTCGCAAACTCAACGAGCACTTGTTCCTGTTTCGCTGAAAACCAAATCCGTTTCCCATCTTCAAGACAACCGACAACAGCCTTCTTGACCGCAGTGCAAATCGGCGGCTCCGCGCCCTCCTGAAAAGCGATCCATTCCTGGCGGCTCAGCCATTTCATGAAATCCGCCGGGCTGCAACGCGGGTCCACGCTGTTCCTGTAGCCGTCGAAACGCGAAGGCTTGCTCCGCTTGTCTTTCAGTTCCTTTCGGATATCGCGCGGAATGTCCCAAAGCCGCCCTGTGCCGTAGTAGGAAATCAAAGGCAAAACCACGTTCGTATCAGTCCCGCTGCGAATGGCCTGCGCTTGCGCTTCTGCGATTTCTCGGATGCCCGACGCCTCCTTGGTTGTGGTGCGTCCTTTTCGGCCACGCAACGCCCGCTCCCATTGCAGGGATTCGCCATTGACGATCCCACGCGAGGAAACCGCCGTTTGCTCGACATCCTCAAAACGGAAGTCTCCGTTCGCCCCCTGCACACGAACTCTCACATCCTTCGCCAGCAGATGTCGCTTGTCGAACCCGCGAATTCCCAGTAACCACGCCCCCGCCGCGACCGCCAAAGCTTCAAGGAGCGAGGTCTTGCCCAAACCATTGTCGCCGACGATGAGGTTGAACTTGGGCTGGAACTTGAACTTCGCTTGCTCGAAGCAACGAAAGCCCGTCAATGTAAGTTCATCAATACGCATGACGGTTTCTTTCTACCCTGAAACCGAGGCATTCGCACGTTAATCTTGCCGGTGACGCTGGCAGTAATGGGGGTGGTGCGGTGTTCCTACAGCCGCACCATCCCGCCTACATTGATGCGACAGGGTGTATGGCGGCCCCGCGACGAAGGCGGAGCGGGCGAGGGATTCGACTTCATCGGCGTGGACATGGAGCACACGCCGATCAACGTCGAGGGCTTCTATCACATTGCGCTCGCCGCCAAGGGCACGGGCTGCGACGTGCTCGCGCGGCTGCCGGCGTGCGACGCGGCGCTCGCCAAGCAGGTGCTCGACATGGGCGCGGCGGGCATCATCGTGCCGTCGGTGAACTCGCCCGCCGAGGCGGCGCAGAGCGTGGCGATGGCCAAATTCCCGCCCGAGGGCATCCGCGACGCGTCGCTGTGCCGCGCGACGGGGTTCGGCTCGCGCTTCAACGAGTATTTCCAGGTGACTACTCAGGTGCCAGCCCGCAGCGGGCACGCACCTGAGTAGTCACCGAGAACGAACCCTATAAACCGATCCGGCCAGAGAAGGAGCTTCGCCAACTGGAGAACGTGGCGCTCACGCCGCGCATCGGCTCGAACACGCGCGAAGCCAACCAGCGCATGGCCGAGGCGTGCCTGGCCAACGTCCGCCATTTCCTCGCCGGCCAACTGGAGCGGCTGACGCGCGTGCTGGGCGGCGCTTAAGGCGGCGAAACATCCGGCAGGCTCCCGCTCCTGCAAGCTCGCTTTTTACCCCCAACTTGCTACAAGCAACGCGCTCATGAAAAAGCCGACGACAAAAAAACGACTGGTGTTGGTGATCTTGACGAATCGGTTCAACCGGAACCAGAAGCCGCGGTTTATCGAGGTGGCCTGCAAGTCCGACGGCGCCATCCTGAAGGAAAGTGTGCTGCGCCGCGAGCCGACGGAGCCGCGCTATGACGAGGTTTGGGGCAACGACGACGGCAAGACCTCGCTGGCCACTTGCACCCGTGTGAGCCGCCTCTACACCCATCCGCTGCAAGCGAAATCATGAAACCGGCGCGACTGCTTCCCATCGCTGTTATGCTTGCCAGCGCCGCTATGGCTTGGGCGGGCGAGACCTTCACTTACAGCGACCTCATCAAACGGTTGACCGATTTGGAGACGCTCGCGGTGTTGCCGGCGCCGGGCGAAAAGTGCCAGCAATGGTCGAGCTACGACCGCGCGAGCCGCTACGACGAGGCGACCGGCAAATACGTGAAGTGGGACGCCAACGGCGATGGCAAGGGCATCATCCGGCAAGAGGGCGAGCTTTCCGTGTTTGCCGAGATGGAAGGTCCCGGGGTCATCTGGCGCATCTGGTCCGCAGTGGCGGGCAAGGGCCACGTGAAAATCTACCTCGATGGCGCGAGCGAGCCGGCGATGGATCTGCCGTTCGAGAAATACTTTCAGGAGCCGGTCATCGGCGCCGACCCCGGCGGCGGTGAGACGAAGTTCCAATTCAAGGCGCTCTGCCACGTGTTGGCGAAGGGCTGGAACTGCTACGTGCCGATCCCGTTCCAAACATCGTGCAAGATCGTCGCCGAGAAGAACTGGGGCAACTACTACCACTTCACCTACACGACCTATCCAAAGGACACCAAGCTGCCGAAGTTCCACCGCAAGCTTTCCTGCCCGGAGACTCACGCGCTCTTGAAAGCCGAGGAGTTTCTCGCAAAGCGATGTGGAGACGACCCCGCCGGCAATCGCAAGGGTGAAAAGACCGAGGAAAAGAAGGTCGCCATCGGCCCCGGCGAGACGGCGTTGGTGGCGGAGTTGAACGGGCCACGGGCGATCACGGCGCTGCGGGCACGGCTGGATTTCCTGGGCGCGCTCAACGACAAGAACTCGCTGCGCGAGCTGTGCCTGCGGATCACGTGGGACAACGACGCGCAGCCGGCGGTGTGGACACCGTTGGGCGACTTTTTCGGCGCGGCGCCAGGCTTCAACAAATACAAGTCGCTGCCGCTCGGCATGAACGAGGACAGCGGCTACGCGCTCTGGTTTATGCCGTTCGCGAAGCGGGCGCGCGTGGAACTGGTCAACGACGGCAAGGTCAGGCGCACGGTGGCGTTCCGCATCACCCACGCGCCGCTGGCGCGGCCGGCGGAGTCGCTCGGCCGGTTCCACGCGAAGTGGCACCGCGACGCGTATCTGCCGGAGGAGCCGGAGCGGCGGGCGATTGACTGGACGATGCTCAAGACGCAAGGCCGCGGACGGTTTGTGGGTGTCATGCTGCACATCTGGAACCCGCGCGGCAGTTGGTGGGGCGAGGGCGACGAGAAGTTCTTCGTGGACGGCGAGAAGTTCCCGTCCACCATCGGCACGGGGTCGGAGGATTACTTCGGTTACGCGTGGTGCAGCCCGGAGCTGTTTGAGAATGCGTTCCACAACCAGCCGCGCAATGACGGCCACAACCGCCGCCACATCTGCGTCAACCGCTGGCACATCACCGACAACGCGCCGTTCCAGTCGTCGTTCGACGCCGCCATCGAAAAATACTACAAGAACGACCGTCCGACGCTCTACGCCTCGACGGTCTATTGGTATCAGGCCGCGGGGCAAGCGGACGGTTACGCGGCGTTGCCGCTGGCAGAGCGCACGGGCTGGTATGTCGAGCCGCCGAACAAGCGGTTTCCCGGCGTGATCGAAGGTGAGTCATTGAAGGTGCTGGAGCGCAAGGGCGGCAACCCACACTTGCAGGAACTCGCGCATTTCCGCGAAGGCTGGAGTGACCAGGCCCATCTCTGGTGGATTCAAGCCAAGCCCGGCGACCGGCTCACGCTGGCGTTGCCGGTGAAGGAGAACGGCAAATACAAACTCACCGCGCAACTCACCAAGGCGAAAGACTACGGCATCATCCAGCTTTCGCTCGATGGCCAGAAACTCGGCGGCCCGCTCGACCTCTACAACCCAAAGGTCGTTCCCACCGGCCCGCTCGACCTGGGCGTCCACGAACTGGCCAAGGGCGACCATCGGCTGACGCTGGAGATCGTCGGCGCGAACGAGAAGGCCGTGAAGAGCTACATGGCCGGCCTCGACTACGTGAAGCTTGATCGCGTGCCCTGAAGGCACGGCGCACATCGTCAGAACTTCCGGGTTCTGAGTGGTAATCATCTGGAACGGAGCAATGGGAGGCCATGGTCGAAATGGGCGACCACGATCGCCCCCGCCAGCGCCACCGGCACGCCGTCTTCCTAGTCCACGAGGCTGACGATGCAGCCGAGGCGCTCGCGAATGGTTTTGCCGTCCAGGGCCAGCGTCCGAGGCAGCAGGCCGGCGCGGGCTTGCAGCCAGC
>DYDC01000189.1 GCA_020718125.1 Methylacidiphilum sp.
TCAAGCCGCCGTAGCGGCTGCCGATGCCCGCCGCCAGCACGACCAATGTCGGACTCTGGCTCATGCGCCCTTTGCGTGTCTCCGCTGGAACTCCTCGATGCTCACCGTGCGCCCCGTCAACCGCGCTTCCTCGGCGGCGAAGGTGATCATGTGGCTGTGCGCCGTCGAGTCAATGCCCGCCTCCAGCGCCGCGCCCGGCGGCCGGGTCATCTCGTCATAGACGGCGTTGACGAGGCCGGGATCGCCGCCCGCGTGCGACTCGTAGCCGCCGTCCGCGGCCTTCACCGAGTAACGCACCGGCTCGCCGTCGTGCGGGAGGAAGATGAGGTTCGAGCCGAAATGCTTCCGATACGTCTCGCCGCCCTTGAGCACGCCGCGCGTGCCGTAGATTTCAAAGTGCCGGCCGTTCTCGAACGCCGTCATCGTAAACGTGCCGGTCACGCCGCCGTCGAACTCCATCGCGAGCACTTGGCGGTCCACCGCGTCGTTGTCGCAACGATAGACGCAGCGGCCCCACGGGCTGGTGCGGAGCCACGCCGTGATCTCCTCCGGCGTCGCCGTGGCCGCGCGGTCGAACACCGACTCCAGCCAGAACGCGCGCTTGTCGTTGAGGTAGCGTAGCGCGTTGAAAGGACATGTCTCGCCCGCCGGACAGCCGTCAGTGCAACGTGCGGGCGCTCCCGCCGGCGCGCGCTCGGCGCGGAAGAACTCCAGCGAACCGAAGCTCGCGATCCGCCGGCAGCGCCGCCCGACGAGCCAGTGGACGATGTCGGTGTCGTGACAGCACTTGGACAGGATCATCGGCGAGCTTTTCGCCACGACCGACCAGTGGCCGCGCACGAACGAGTGCGCCTGATGCCACGGCTCGACGCCCTCGCTTGCCTGGATGGAAACAATCTCGCCCAGCGCGCCCGACTCGATGATCTCCTTCGCCTTCCGGTAGAACGCCGAGAAGCGCAGGACGAAGCAGACCATCACGCGGCGGTCGGCCTTCCGTGCGCGGCGCTCGATGTCGAGCACCTGCTCGGCGCGCGTGGCGATGGGTTTTTCGAGCCAGACGTTGTAGCTCAACTCCAGCGCGCGGCAGCAGGGCGCGTAGTGGTCGTTGTCCTGCGTGGCGATGATGACCACGTCGGCGAGCTTGCCGGCGCCCAGCAACGCGTCGGCGCTGGCGAAACCGCGGAAGTCCGCGCGGCCGGAAATCTGCCGCACTTTCTCCACGCGCGCCGCCACGGGGTCGGCCCCGGCGACGATCTGGAAACGTTCCGGCTGTTTAGCGGCGAGCGCGGTGTAGGTCTGCGCGCGCGAGCCGCAGCCGATGCAGGCGAGTCTTAGGGGTTTCATGGCGCCGCAAAGAGAATCACATTTCGGCTCAGCCGGCAGCTTCAAAAATGCTCCGAACACTTTTTACCGCTTGATGACCAGCGTCGCGGCACTCATCGGCACGAGGGTGATTTCGCACGGGCCACGTTTGGGTGAATCGAGCGATTTGAACCCGCCACGCTGGAGAAGCTGTAGCTTCGAGCTCGCCGGCACGCCGACGCGCACCGTCGCCGCGGTTTTCACATCTGGATTGGCCATGAGCACGTAGCGGTTGCCGGCGTCGTCTGCGCGCGTGGCGAACTGGACCACCTCGCTGCTCGCGGTCACGTCGAGCTTGGCTGGCTTGGGAGCCGACAGCAGCGCGGGGAACAACGCTTTGACTTCGTTGCCGACGACAAGCATGTCGGCCCAGCGTTTGTCGAAGCCCAGCCGGTCCCGCATCAGGTCGAAGTAGCTGTAGTAGATCAATCCGTGCGCGCCGTTGATAAGGCAGAGGTAGGTCATCACCAGTTCCTCGTCCAGCGTCGGTGCACGAAACTTCTCGGGATAGTCTTTCTTGTAGCACGCCCAATCCATCGCCTGCGGCACCATCCAGAGTGGACGTTGACTGTCGGAGACCGCCGCGCACTTGCGCGTCCAATCGGCCGCCATCGTCACGGGCCGGTCGGGCACCGGATACGGGTCCGAGCCGAGCACGTCGGCGGAGTTGAGATAGCCGTAGAACTCGTCCACCTGATAGAGCACGGCCCACGTCGGGTGTTGCGGGTCGAGTTGCCGCACAAGCCGCTGGCGGGCGTCGAGCCGGTCGCGCATCGTCAGCGGCAGCTCGTCGTTCAGATACCACGCCAGCACGGCGGGATGATCTCTGAACGCGCCGACGATACCGCGCACGATGGCGTCCTCGCCGCGGAACCCAAGCGCCGGCTCGTAGTAACCTGCCGTGCCGGCGAACACGTCCTTGACCGAGTAGATGATCTTCAGTTTGCGTGCCCCAAGCGCGTCGAGGTAATCGCGGACCTTGGGAATGCCGCCGACGTTGATGCCGTAGCACATGATGGTGTTGAACGGGCTGGCGGCCACGCGGTCGAGATGCTGCTCGAAGCCCTTCGTCGTCGGCCCCGGCCCGAAATACCAGCCCAGCGGGAAAAACGGCTTGCCGTTGACGATGGTGCGGTTGCGCTCATCAATGAAGACCGTCGGCGGCGGCGCGCCGGCCAGCAGCTTCTGTAACTCGAACTCCTGCACGCCGAGCCGCGATTTGTCGGGCGCGAGCAGTTGGACGCAAACCTGATGATTGCCGACCACCAGCGCGCGGCCATCGAACGTCACATCCGTGTAACCACCGGCCTGTGGAGCGAGCCTCTTTTCGTTCAAGGTCTTTCCGTCCCGTCGCAGCGAGCAGACCAGCGTCGTCTGTTCCGGTTTCAGTCCGCCCTTGAAATAGTCGGCGACTTTCGCGCGCACGACGATGCGTTGGTCGGCGGCGTTCTTCAGCAGCCGCCCGCGATAGTTCGGCCGCAACAACGCCGCGGCGAGCGCCGGCGGATAAGACTCGGTGACGGTCACGTCATCAAACCATGCCGTGCCCGTCATGTGCTGGCGGAGGTAGAGGCTGACGCGGACGCTGGTTGCCTCCTTGGGGATCGGCGCGGTCACGCTCTCGACATGGAACCAATCCTGGTCGCCTTTCTTGCCGCTCGCGTAGCTGCCGCCGAGCCAGCCTTTCGTGCCGCCCCATTCCATGCAGATCGTCGCGCCGGTGTCTTCGCCGCGCACGCCGCGCGCCCGAACCCACGCGCTGTAGCGATACTTCATGCCCGGCTTGAAAGGGATGTTCTGCGAGGCGAGCAGATAGGTGGCTTGGTTGGTGTTCACCAGCCGCAGACTGCACGCGCCGGTGTGGGCGATGTCCGCGACGACGCCGAAACCTCTGGGCAACTGCCACGCAGTTGCGCCGTCTTCAAAACCGGCGTTCTGCAAGAGGTTCGCATCTTGTCCGTTGGCAACGGCAACAAACGCCAGAATAACCAGTGTGTGAAAGGCTCGTAGGAGAGTCATGGGTGTATTGAATCCGCCGCTTCGAAGAACGCCACGACGTTCTCCCACGGTGTCTCCGGCCCCAACACGTGCGCTGGGGCGAGGATCAGCCCGCCGCCGCAGCCCACGTCGCGGATGCGCGCCCGCACCTCCGCCCGCACCTCTTCCGGCGTGCCGAACGGCATCGTCCGCTGCACGCTCACCGTGCCCCAGAATGACAGCCGGTCGCCATAGCGTTGCTTGATGGCCGCCGGGTCCATGCACTCCGGCTGCACTGGGTTGAGGATATCAATGCCCACCTCGATCAACTCCGGGACCGCCGGCTCGACGTTGCCGTCAGAGTGATAAAAAACCTTCGTCGCCGGGTTCGCCGTCTTCACCGCCTGCACCGTCGCGGCGAGCCGCGGCTTCAGGAACTCGCGCCACGTTTCGAGGCTCATCAACAGGCCGTTCTGCCCGGCGATGTCGTCGCCGGTGATGATGATGTCCACGCCCGCCCGTGCGAACTCCGCCGCCGCGCGCTGCTGAAACGCCGCCGTGCGCTCGAAGAAGTAGTGCGCCACCTCCGGCGCAGCCGCGAGGTCCATCATCAGGTCTTCCAGTCCGCGGATAAACCATGACTGCTCGAACACCGACCCCGCAAACGCCGCCACCGCGAAACCCTGCCGGTGCAGCGTCTCGACGCACTCGCGCAGGCCGGCGTAACGATACGGCTGGTCGAGGTCCGGCCACGGGTATTCCTTCAGCCGCCCGAAGTCCTGCATGCCGCGCAACGGCGACTCGACGTGGGCGAAGTGATAGAACCCACCGCCGCGCCACCACACGCCCCATTCGTCCACCTGTCCGCCCGCGAGCGCCGCCTCGGCCTGCGAGCCAAACCATTCCGCAAACCGCGCGCGCGGCGCCGTCGTCGGCTGGAACGTCACGCTCGTGATGTCCATGCCGAAGTAGTCGCGCGGCGACTTCGGCGCGCAGTGTTCACACAGCATCCGCTCGATGGGCGGCGTGTAGCCGATGGCTTCCTCGTAGAGCAAGCGCGGCACGCGGTCGGTGGGCCGGTGCGCCAGCGCGGTCAGAACTCGTTCGCGTGAGGTCATGGGTGCTTTGTTGTCCGACTGGCTTTGGAGTTGACGGCGAAACAGATGCCGAGGCCGCTGGCTTTCGCCGGCACTAGCTCAGGTATGCGCCAGTTCCCGGGCGTGGGGAATGTCTTGCGAGTAGAGCGGGCGGACTTGCGCGCGATCCAGAGTGAGCAGTGCAACGGTGTGACCGTCGTAGCCGACAAACTCCACCTCGAACGCCGCGCCTTCGCCATGCACCAACACCACCGTGCCGACGTCACCGCTGACCAGCCCGTGCTCAGGCAGGTCGCACGTCAGTGCCACAGCATCCAGTTCGTTGATCGTGGTTTTCATTTCGGCAAAGGATGCGCGGTCACAAATCGCGGCGCATCGCTACCCGCACTGATATACCACGCAGCCCGCACATTCAAGCTTGTGCCGTCAGGCGCAGCCAACGGGCCATCCACGACATGCCGGGTGCCGTGAACCGTGCGCTCCGTTGCCACCACCTCGTTCTCGCGGGCGTGCTGGAGCAACGCGTCAGCCAGCAGCCGCCACTCGGCTACGGTGAAACCGAATCGCAGGAAGAACCACGCCTTGCTGCCGCCAGCAGGATGCGCGGGGTTGAGCAGGTAATGCGTCACCTTCCGTTCCGGCACGGTCGCCAACTGGGCGTTCGGCAGTTTCATTCGGCCAAAACCCGCTTCACCAAACCGCAGCAATCACATCAGTAGGGGTTCAGCATGTCCTTGACCTGCTTGGTGCCCCAGATGTTGACCTCCTCGATGACGCAGTGGTCGGGCACGTCCACGCAGTGAACCAGCGTGCGCGCGAAGTCCACCGCGTCGGGGTAGCCCTCCTGCCAACTGTCGTCAATTTTCGCATTGGCGCAGAAGTTCGTCTTCGCCGCGCCGGGCACGAAACTGGACGCCTTCCCGCCCCATTCGGCCATCTCGCGGTGCAGGCAGCGCGTGAAGCCGACCATGCCGTCCTTCGCGGCGGTATAGACCGCCCAGTTGGCCCACGCGTGATACGCGCAGCCGCTGGAGACGTTCACGATGAGGCCGCGCCCGCGGGGCCGCATCACGCGCACCGCCTCGCGGCAGCCGATGATGACGGAGGTGATGTTGATGTCGAGCACCTGACGGATGGCCTCGTCGTCGAGGTCCTGCACCGGCGCGATCTTCACGCCCGCGCCGTGGTTG
>DYDC01000190.1 GCA_020718125.1 Methylacidiphilum sp.
CGCGGCGAGCGCGGCGATGAGGCGGCGCTGGAGGTGGTTGAAGTCGTAGAAGCCGTAGAGGCAGACGGCGCGAAACTCGACACTCGACACGCGGAACTCAAAAGTTGGAACGGCCTTCGCGGCGGCGGTGAGACGGTCGGCCTCGTCCGCGACGGCGTGAGTGGCGAGCTGTTTCTCGTAGGCGGCGTAAAGCGCGGCAAGTTGTTCGAGTTTGGGGCCGAATGGCTTCGCCATTGGAGCAAGCTGTTTGGGCGCGATGCCGGCCTCTTTCAGGTCGCGAATGGTGGCGAGCAGGCTCTGGCGGAAACCGGCGGCGGCTTTGACCGGCGCGAAGTAGCTCTCCTCGGCGACGCCTTTCTCGATGATTTCCGCGGCGATGAGTTCGTCGGCGAAATCCGGCAGCGACTTCACCGCCGGCGTGAGCAATCGGACCAGTTCGTCGAGCGTGACGAAGCGGAGGTTGATCTGGTTGGCAAGCTGACGGCGGAGATGGAGGCGCAGCAGCGTGGTGGGAACGACGACCAGTCGCGGCGCGAGATTCCCCTGCCGATGGCGGACATCATCCAGATGTTCGCGCAGGGCCGCTTCGAGTTCCTGAAAAGCTCCCGTGCGGAGGCTGTGCACGGCATCGAATTACCGCGCCGGGGGCGGCGATGCAAAACAAAACCGCGCGCCACGGCGTCGGACGCGGACAGCGGAGCAACGGCCGCGATCATCGCGGCGACGGCGGCGAGGATGAGAATGCTTTCAGGCTCATGATTCGGGTGTCCTGCGAATGGGCCGTATTAAAACGAGAAAGGGAGGCCGATGAGCCGGCCTCCCTCTCCGTTGTGAACTGTCAACCTGCTTGCGCGGGATTACTTCCTGGCGCCCTTGGCCTTCGGCGCGGCCGGCGGTCCGACGCTGACGGCGACCTTCTTGTCGCCATCTTCCTTGAACCGGACCGTGACCTTGTCCCCGGCCTTGAAGTCGTCACACTTCTTCGGCTCGGCCTTGGCGCCGAACTTGGTCTTGTCGTTGACGACGAACTTTTGCTCGCCACCCTTGGCGTCAATGGCGATGCAATCGCCGCTGATGCTGGCGATCTTGCCCGTGCATTGATGCAGTGTCGGCCCCTTGCCCTTCTCGGCGGCGCTGGCGCCCGGCGCCCAGGCCAATACCGCGGCGGTCAACACACTGATAACTGCGGCCTTCCATAACGTCTTCATTCGGTCAGTCTCCTAACGGTTGTTGGTTGATGTCGGTTCTCGAAACAGCGCGCGGCGTATAGCAGGGGGGCTGGATTCACACAAGCGCAAAAATTGAAATGGAAAACGTCAGGGAAAAGCCTTGCGTGCCACCGGGCGGCTCGCTATGTTCCGCGCCAACTGAAACCCTTTAATCCGGTCCCGTGAGATCGGGAAGGCGGACATGAACCATCGAGTTGAGATTTTCGACCGTGTCAACCTGGCTGTGCGCCGGGCGGACGCGGTTTTTTTGTGGCTATGAGCGTTTCAAAAGTAATGGATGAGGTCGCGATCGAGCGCGCGCTGACGCGGATGGCGCACGAGATCGTCGAACGGGCCGGGGACACAAAGGCCGTCGCGTTGCTGGGCGTGCAGACAGGCGGCGTGGAATTGGGACAACGGCTCGCGGAAAAGCTGAAGGCGATCCTCGGACATCCGGTGCCCTGCGGCGTGCTCGACATCACGATGCATCGTGACGATATCGCCCTCCGCAAGAAACTGCCCGTGGCCCACAAAAGCCATCTGCCGTTCGACATCAAGGGCAGGCACATCATCCTCGTGGACGACGTGCTGTTCAGCGGGCGCTCGACCCGCGCGGCAATGGACGAGATCACCGACTTCGGCCGGCCGGCGCGCATCCAACTCGCCGTGCTGGTGGACCGCGGTCATCGCGAGTTGCCGATCAAGGCGGATTACGTCGGCAAGAATATCCCCACGTCGAAGGAGCAGAAGGTCCGCGTCCGCGTGAAGGAAGTGGATGGCGTGGACGAGGTGGTCGTGGAGTGAACCCCAAGGGGGAGCCGAGCATGAACTGGACGCGCAAAGACCTGATTGCGGCCCGCGATCTCAGCCGCGAGGAGATCGAGCACATCCTCGACCAGGCGGCGCATTTCGAGGAAGTCGGCGAACGCGAGGTCAAGAAGGTGCCTGCGTTGCGCGGCAAGACGCTGGTGAACCTGTTCATCGAGCCGAGCACGCGCACGCGCACGAGCTTCGAGCTGGCGGCACACCGTCTCTCGGCGGACGTCATCAACATCACCGCCACCATCTCCAGCATCACCAAGGGCGAGACCCTCAAGGACACCGCCAAGAACCTCCAGGCGCTGCACGCCGACATCATCGTCATCCGCCACTCGTCCGCCGGCGCGGCGAGATTCCTTGCGGATCGCCTCGCCGTCTCGGTCATCAATGCCGGCGATGGCGCGCACGAACATCCGACGCAGGCGCTGCTGGACGCTTATACGATCCGCAAGAAGAAAGGACGGGTCGCCGGGTTGAACGTGACCATCCTCGGCGACATCCTCTACAGCCGCGTGGCGCGTTCCAACATCCACGTGCTCACCAAGCTCGGCGCGCGCGTGACGCTGGCCGGGCCGAGCACGCTCGTGCCGCGCGTGTTCGAGGAGATGGGCTGCCGTGTCTGCTACAACGTCGAGGAAGCCATTGCCGACGCGGACGTGATCAACCTGCTCCGCATCCAGCACGAGCGGCAGCGGCAGACGATGTTCCCCAGCATCGGCGAATACGCCTCCATCTTCGGCCTGACCAAGGAACGTTTCGCGCGCACGAAACCCGACGCGATGATCATGCACCCCGGCCCGATCAACCGCGGGGTGGAGATTGACAGCGACCTGGCCGACTGCGAGCGCAGCGTGATCCTGCAACAAGTCACGCACGGCCTGGCAGTGCGGATGGCAGCGCTCTATTTGTGCGGCAGCGTGCAACCTGCAGCGGAGGCCGGAAAGGCATGAACAACCTGACGATTCGCAACGGGCGGGTGATTGATCCCGCAAACAATGTGGACGCCGTCCGGGACGTTTACGCCCGCGACGGCAAGATCGCCGCCGAACCCGCGCCCAACGCGACCGTGGTGGACGCCACCGGGCTGGTCGTGACGCCGGGGTTGATTGACCTGCACGTCCACCTGCGCGAGCCGGGCCGGACTGACAAGGAGACAATCGAGACCGGCACCATGTGCGCGGCGCAAGGCGGCTTCACCAGCGTCGTTGCGATGCCCAACACCTCTCCCCCCGCTGACAACGCCGGCACCATCGCGCTCATCAAGCAGCGCGCCGCCGCTGTCGGTCACGTCAATGTTTTCCCCACCGGAGCCATCACCAAGAACATCGAAGGCGCCGAGTTGGCCCCCATCGGCTCGCTGAAGCGCGCGGGCGTGGTCGCGATCACTGACGACGGCCACTGCTGCCAGAACAACGAGTTGATGCGGCGCGCTGCTGAATACGCCAAGATGTTCGAGCTGCCGCTGCTGGACCACTGCCAGGACTACAACCTCGTGTCCGATGGCGTGATGCACGAGGGCTACTGGAGCCACCTGCTCGGCCTGAAAGGCTGGCCCAGCGCCGGCGAGGAGGTCATTGTCGCGCGGAACATCGTGCTCGCAGAGATGGCCGACTGGCACGTCCACTGCCAGCACCTGAGCGCCGCCGGCAGCGTCCGGCTTGTGCGCGAGGCGAAACGGCGCGGCGTAAAAATATCGGCCGAGGCGTGCCCGCACCATTTCACGCTGACCGACGAAACCTGCAAGGACTACGACGCGAACTTCAAGATGAACCCGCCGCTGCGCACCCAGCGGGACATCGAGGCGATTACGGAAGGCCTCGCCGACGGGACGATTGAGATCATCGCGAGCGACCATGCGCCGCACTGCGCCTTTGAGAAAGAGGTCGAGTTCGACAAGGCGCCCTTCGGCATCCTGGGCCTGGAGACGGAACTGGCGCTGTCGCTGGCCCTGGTCCGAAAGAAACTCCTGACGTTGCCGCAACTCATCGCCTGCCTCACAACCGGCCCCGCGCGGCTGCTCCGCCTGCCGAAAGGCACGCTGTCAGCCGGCGCGGACGCTGACATCACATTGATGGATCCGGGACGCGAATGGGTCTATGACGTGAACCAGACGGCGAGCAAGTCCCGCAACACGCCGTTCCATAACTGGAAACTGAAGGGCAAGGCCGTCATGACGGTGGTCGCCGGCCGCATTGCGTGGAAGGACAAGTGACGTGAGGACGCTGCCCGGCTATCTCTGCGCGGCGGCGGTCGGCGCGCTCGGGACGCTGCTCTGGTTGAAACAGCCCGTGCAGCGCGAGATCAGCAATGATTTCGCCATCACCGAGATCAAGCGCGTCGCGAAGGCGTTTGCGGCGGAGCAGGTGGTGGCGTTCAACTACAAGCACACGCGGTCGGACGTGGTAAGCACCGCACGGGTCTCGATCTTTGGCAAGGCGCGGGCGTTCGCCGGATTCGATCTGGCGAAGCGCCTGCGGGTCACGGTGGACCAGGGCAAGCGGCGCGTCTCGGTGGAACTGGCGCAGCCTGAAATCCTGGGCGTGGACGTGTTTGACCAGACCTATCAATACGAGAAAGACTGGCCGTGGAACCGGTTCTCGGAAGAAGACCGGGACGCCATCGCGCGCGGCCTGCGGCGGGGCGTGCTGCAGGAAGCCGCCGCGGGGCCGCTGTTCTATGAGGCGCGCGAAAGCATGAAGGGTTTTCTCAATGCGATGTTTGCCGTGTATGGTTACGCGGTCAATGTTGAGTTCGGCGGACCGGAGCCGGCGCCGCCAACGAAAGGATAAGATGAAAGCGTTCCCCTCCACCAAGCCGATCGCGGGATTCCTCTTCGATGAATTCAAGCGGTTGATCGAACGGCACAAACGGCGGAATTGACCCGCCGCGCCCTCCCGCAGACATCCCTACGGCGTCGCCACAACGGTCTTGGCGAACAACGAGCGCAGCCGTTCCTGCTCGGCCGGCGGCATTTTCAGGACGCCTTTCTGGAAAAGCGCGTTGAAATACTGTCTCTGCTCGGTTGTGGTCGGCTGCTTCTGCGTGATCTTCGCGTAGATCATCTTTGCCGCCTGTCCCTCGTCCGGCGACAGGTTCTGGAACGACTGGACTGTGAGTTGGAGCAACTCCTTCTGTTCCACGCCCGTCAACCGAGCCACCTCCAATTGGACGGATGCGTTGGTTTGGCCTGCCGGTTCGGACTTGAACCAATTGAAACTCACCAGCCCCTCGCCCGGTGGCCGGCCCACCAGGTAGATGATCATCGCCAGCAGCGAGCAAAAGACAATGGCAACCACCGCGGCCACCAGTTGGGTGCGCCGGAGGAGACCGTCATAGGTCCGATGCCGCATCCAGTCCGCCCGGCGCTCGTAGGCCGCACGTGTGGGCGGCACACCCTCGAACGGCATCGCAGGCCGCCGCCCGCCCACGCCCGGCGCAAACGTCGGCGGCAACGCTGTGGTCTCCTCACCGTGGGCCAGCGGAGGCGCCGGACTCGCCGGCGGACGGAATTCCTCCACGACTTCCACGACCTCGTCCTGCCCCG
>DYDC01000191.1 GCA_020718125.1 Methylacidiphilum sp.
GGCCGCCCAGCGCAACCGCGCGCTTTACGACCGCCTCCGCCAAGGCCGCGTCACGGGCGCGCCGGACTTCCTCGTCCTCACAGCCGCCAATGAACGGCAGGCGGCCGCCTACCGTTCGGAGATGGCTTTGCGCGCCCGTCGCGGATTCTTCCCCAAGGGCTTGCGGACATTGGTGGTGCCGGACCCTCATGGCCGGCGCGTCGGCACGGGTGGCGCGACGTTGAGCGCGCTGCGCGCGGTGGCGCGTGAGTGTTGGCGGCCTGCAGGCGCCCGCTTGCGCCGTTCGGGGAGTGTGCCGGGTTTGCTGGCGGGGCGGAGGATTATGGTGATCCATGCGGGAGGCAAGGCGGTTCGGGTGCCGGGTGATGCTGCGCCGGGCAAGGTCTTCCTGAAACTGCCAATACCGGCGGTGGATGGCGGCGGCTCGACGTTGTTCGACGCGTTGTTCGTGACGCTGGCGTGCGCGCAGCAACGGCTGGGGCAGGGCCTGTTGGTGGCGTCCGGCGATGTGCTGTTGCTGTTCGACGCGGGCGCGGTGCGGCCCACAACGGGTGCGGTGAGCGGGTTTGCCACGCCGGCGCCGGCGGAGCAGGCGGCGCGTCATGGGGTGTATGTGTGTGGCGACGACGGCGTCGCGCGGCGGTTTCTGCACAAGGCGGGCGAGGAATCGTTGCGTGCCGGCGGCGCGGTGGATGCGTTGGAGCGGACGTGGGTGGACACGGGACTGGTGGGTTTCCGGGGAGCCGCGCTGGCGGAAAGGGCCGGTTCGGTGGACTTGGCGCTTCAACTTCGGCGTCGGGCGGATGCGCATGAGGAGACGGCGTTCGGGGCGGTCAGCGAGGCGATGGGCGCGGCAGAGCCGGCCCGCAGGCAGGCCCGGCTGGCGACGCCAATGGGCGAAACGATCACGGTGGAATTGCCTGTGCGGATTGATTTCGGCGGCGGCTGGTCGGACACGCCGCCCCACAGCTTGGAGCGGAGCGGCACCGCGCTCAACGCGGCGGTGTTGCTCGACGGCCGGGTGTATCCATGGTCGCTCGCGCGGGGGACGGCGTGAAAGTGCTCCAGTTACACAACCGCTACCGTGTGCCGGGCGGCGAGGACGCCGTGGTGAAACGGGAGCGCGACCTGCTGGAGCGGCATGGCCATCAAGTGATCGTGCTGGAGCGGGCGAACGAAGAGATGGACGGCTGGCCGGCGTGGCGGCGGGCGCTGCTGCCGGCGACGACGATGTTCTCGCTGCGGAGCTACCGCGAAGTGCTGGAGATTTGCCGGCGCGAGCGTCCGGACGTGGCGCACATCCACAATGTCTTCTTCCTGCTGTCGCCGTCGGTGTATTACGCCTTGAACAGAGCGGGCGTGCCGATCGTGCAGACCTGCCACAACTTCCGGTTCCTGTGCGCCAACGCGATCTTCCTGACCGGCGGCCGGCTCTGCGAACGGTGCAAGGCCGGCAACTATTTCCACGCGGTCGCGCACCGTTGCTACCGCGACAGCCGCGCGCAAAGCCTGATGCTGGCGCTGACGCTGGCGGCGCACCGTTATCTCGGCCGATGGTGGGAGAAAATGGATGCGTTCATCGCGCTCAGCGAGTTCTCCCGGTGCAAGCTGATCGAGGGCGGCCTGCCATCGGACCGGATGTTCCTGAAGCCGCACTTTCTCGACAACCCGCCCGCGCCGTGTTTCGAGAGCGACGATTACGCGGTGCTGATGAGCCGGCTGCATCAGGAGAAGGATGTGGCGACGGCAGTGGAAGCGTTTCGCGACGTGCGGGGGCTGCGGCTGCTGGTGCTCGGCGACGGGCCGTTGCGCGGCGCGCTGGAGGAGCAGGCGCGGCAGGCCGGACTGGGCCACGTGGAGTTCCGCGGTTTCATCGCGGGCGAGCTGCGGTTCGATCTCGTGCGGCGGGCGCGGATGTTGCTGCTGCCGTCGCGCGTGTATGAGAACTTCGCCGTGTCGGTGCTCGAAGCCTACGCGATGGGCAAGGCCGTGGTGGCGTCACGGATTGGCGCGGTCACCGAACTGGTCCAGGACGGCGTGACCGGGCTGCTCTTCGAGCCGGGCAACGCGGCCGACCTCGCTGAAAAGGTCAACCGCCTGCGCGCCGACCCGGTGCTTGCGGCGGAACTGGGGCGCAACGGCAGGCGTCGGTTCGATGAGGACTACAACGCCGATTCAAACTACCGGCATCTGACGCAAATCTACCGGTTCGCCCGCCAGCGGCGCGGGCTGGCGGTGTGAGGATACGACGATGAGCGAGTCTTGTTACGTGTTGGGCACCAAGGTCAGCCTCGTCCAGATTCCCGACGTGGTGGCCGCGCTGGACTCATGGATTGCGCAACGCCGCGGCTTGGGGCCGGCCGCGTATGTAGTCACCACCAATGTTTACGGCGTGATGATGGCGCAACGCACCCCGGCGCATCGTCGCGCGATCAACGGTGCCGACATGGCGGTCCCCGACGGCATGCCGCTGGTGTGGGTCGCGCGCGGGCGCGGCGCGCGCCACATGCAACGGCGCGTCTATGGCCCGGAACTGTTCGAAGCGTGTTGCGAAGCCGCCCGCCGCCGCAGTTGGCGGTTTTATTTCTATGGCGGCGCGGAAGGCGTCGCGCAGCGCTTGACGGCGCTGGTGCGGGAGAGATACCCCGGCGTGCAAGTCGTGGGCGCCGAAACGCCGCCCTTCCGCCCGTTGACACCGGCCGAGGACGCCGAGGTTTGCCAGCGCATTAACGCGGCCCAGCCGGACGTGGTGTGGGTCGGTCTCGGCGGGGCGAAGCAAGACACGTGGATGGCCGAGCACGCATCGCGACTTCAAGTGCCGGTGCTGGTCGGCGTCGGCGCGGCGTTCGATTTCTTCACTGGCCGCGTCACGCAGGCGCCGCGCTGGATGCGCGAGAACGGGTTGGAATGGCTCTTTCGCCTCTTCGCCGAGCCGCGCCGTCTCTGGCGTCGCTACCTCGTCTATAACCCGTGGTTCGCCCTCTGCCTCCTGCTGGAGGTCACGCGGCTGAAGAAGTTCTCGCGCGAGTAGGCTTGCCAAACAAGTTCCAGACAAACGGGGCGGCTTGCGGCGTCCTTACCGTGAGATGCGCGAATCGCTGGAACAACTCTACGACAGCCACGCCCAGGCGCTGTTCGCGTTCCTGCTGAACCTGACGCGCAACGAGGCCGACACGCGCGACGTGCTGCAAGAGGTCTTCTGCAAGACTCGGCGTCCAACAACACACTCAACCTCATCGTCAAACGCCAGCAGGAGCTTTCTTCGCTGCTCGCGACGGCGAACGAGCCGGTGCAGCCAAAAGCCACCGGCCCGCGCAGCGAACTGCAGAGGTATCATCTAGCTGGGAGGGGCGGTATTCCTGTCGCCCAACTTATCATCAATGATTCGGCGACAGGAATGTCGCCGCTCCCAGCTATTATCTCGTGAGGGTCAAACCATGAGCACACCCAATCAGGCATCCCGCTTCCGCTGGCTCAAACGCTTCGTGTTTGCCATCGCCTGCCTTGTCACGCGCACCGTCCTGTTTCACGTCGAGGAGAACTGGCGCGGCGAGCGCGCGTGGGCCGCCTACAAGCATGAACTCGAAGCCAAGGGCGTGAAGCTCGGTTTCGCCGCGTTCATCCCGCCGCGGGTGCCGGACGACCAGAACTTCGCCATGACGCCGTTCCTGGCGCCACTGCAGGACTTCGACCCCGCCACCGGCAAGCTGCGCGAGACCGATGCGTTCAAGCGCACGCGGGGTTTTGCCAAGCCTGATGTTTCATATCGCCGGCGCGACGAAGAACGACTTCCTGATCGGCCATCTGGTCGCGGTCAGCGTGACGGACCTGGCCATCCAGGTCATCTGGAAAGGCTTGGCGAGCCACCAGTGGTCCGACGCGCAACTGCAGTTGCTCCAGGCGCAGGTGCAGGGCATGGACTGCCTCGCGGACAGTTGGAACGCCCTTCGGGCGGAGCGCGCCGGGTTCGGCAATGCGATGTTCGACTACTTGAGAAGTCTGCCACGCAAGAAACTGTTCCCGATGTTGCAAAACATGGCTGGCGGCCCTGGATTGGAATCAATCATGGGCGGCCTGACTCTCAGCCCGATTCCCACCGGCTGGCTTTACTTTGAGCAACTCAACTACCACCGCCTCTTCGAGGAGCAGCTACTCCCCATCTTCGACATGGCTGCCCGGCGGGTTTATCCACAACGCGCCGCGCAAAGGCGACACTCGACACGCTCGTGCCGCGGTTCATCGCGAAACTCCCGCACGACGTCATCACCGGCGCGCCGTTGAAGTATCGCCGCGACGGTGACGGCTACAACCTCTACTCCGTCGGCTGGAATGAGAAGGACGACAGCGGCAAGTCCGGCACGAAGTCCGCCCCCGCGAGCGAGGACGGCGATTGGGTCTGGCAGATGCCGGCGCGGTGAGACTTTTCGCCTGCGATTACTTCTTCGGCGTCGCGTCGGCCTTGAGGTCGCCGAGCGCCCACTGGATGCCGTCGAGATAGAACTGCAGCACCGCGGCATCCTGGAAGACGTTGCCCGCGTGGCCCAGCGAGCAGTAGAAGACGCGGCCCTTCCCATCCTGCTTGATCCACGCGACGGCAAAGTCCTTGTCGGCGCGCTTGACGCCCTTCTCGACGCCGCCGGTGGCCGGGTCGGAAAGGTCGAGCGAGAGCAGCACGCGGCGGTCGGCGCGCGTGTAAGGCTCCTTGAGTTGGTAGATCTCGTCCTTGAGCTTGAAACCCTTGGCGCCAAAGGCGCGGCAGAGCGGATGGTTCGGCTCGTCGAGCTTGAAGGCCCACGTGCCGCCGCCGCCCCACGGGTGGCCGTCGAAAAGGCCGCCCATGAGTTTCGCCAACTCGGGGCAGGTGTGGAAACTGTCCGTGGCGGCGTGGATGCCGATGAGGGCTTTGCCGCCAAGGACGAAGTCGAGCAATGCCTGCTTCTGCGCGTCGTCGGGGAACTTCAGGTGCGTGGTGTTGTTGAGGACGACGGCGTCATATTTGGCGAGACTGGCCTTGTCGAACACCTCGTAGTCGCGGCTGATGTCCGCCGTAAACGCGCCGGTCTTCTGGCCCATCAGCTCCAGCGCCTTACAGCCTGCGGCGATGCCGCTGCCGTGGAAGAACCCCTCGCAACGCCAGAACACCAGCACGCGATGCTTCTTCTTCGGCCTGGCGGTGGCTTTGGCCGGGAGCGCGGCTTCGATCTTCTGCAAATCCTCCCGTGCCAGCTCCGGCATCTGGTCTTTCGGCGGCGGTGGCGGTTTCGGCTTGTCGGCCTTGCCGTCCTTGTCGGCGGCCCATGCGGTCGCGGCGAGACAGAGCGCGGCGGCAACGACGAAAGCCAGCGCCTTGCGGATGTGCAGATGAGTCATGAGAGTGTTCCGTGGTTACAGGCGGTTCATGTGGTTGAAAACACGCGCGGAGAATACCACAGCCCGCGCAGCGTGGCAACAAGTGGAGCGCGGGGCGCAACTCGGCGGGCGCAACTTGACACACGCGCCAAGTCCCGAAGGGACGGTCGAGAATAGCCCGGCGTTTCAACGCTGGGTGGGCTGGCAAC
>DYDC01000192.1 GCA_020718125.1 Methylacidiphilum sp.
GGCGCGAAGCTCCGCAACAAGCTGAAGCAAATCGAGGAAGGCGAACCCACAGCCACGGCGGACAACGAAGAAGACGAAGGCGTCGAGGAAGAATACGTCGTCCGGTTTGGCTTCAAGGATGACTCGCGAATCCCGCTGCTCCGCGAACTCGCGACCGAGAAGCTTGGCTATCTGGCGGATGCGGAAACGCCCGACGGCCCGCGCGAACTTGTCGAATACACCATCCAAGAACGCACGTTGCGTGGCTGGACTGACATCCGCGACGGCTGGCACAAACTCGTCGCTGGCGAAAAATGGGCCGGCCTGCTGGCAAAGGAACAGGAGGACAAACTCTGGGATGTGGTGAAGAAGACGCAAGGGGAGCACCGGGACGACTTCGGCAGCGCCACATTGTTCCGCGCGTTGCTGGAACCGCACTTCCAACCCATCTGGCGCGACGACAAAACAAAGCCGTGGCACGCGCCAGACCCGATCCGCGCGTGGCGCGATTACACCGACCTGCGGTTTGAACTGGCCGACGTGGAACGCCCCATCCGCTTCACCCCCGCCCACGCCGTCCACTCGCCACGCTATTTCATCATCCCCAAGCAAGGCCGTTTCGGTTCGGAGCACGAGGCTGGATCGCTCGCCTTCACCACAGGCATCGTGCTGAAAACCGAGCGCGGCCTGGAACCCTCCACGGTTCGACTCCGTTACACCGCGCCGCGACTGTTTCGTGATCAACTGCGCCGAGCCGGCGACACCGGCTTGGAATCCGTCCCTTGGCTTCAGCCGATGGTGCAGGCACTCGGCTTGCCGGAACCTGACAGGACGGATTTTTCCAATTGCCGCGTCACGCTTCAGCCCGCCAGCGAGGACAACATCCAACTGACCTTCCCCGTGCCTGTGGAACCGCTGAAGCTGCAAGCCTCGCTTGGTCACAAAGACAAATGGAACTACCAACCGTCCGGTAAAGGTGGAGAGAAGAATTTTGGTCAGTTCAACTACTCGGCGTCAGAACCGCGCGTGGAAACGTCGCTACGCTGGGCGTCGGACATTGCGTTTGCAAAAGACGCTGGTCAGCCCCGCAAGCGCGAGCCGGAGCCGTGGTGTCGGAAAATGGTTTCCTTCACGTGCCTCAGCGCGGACTTGGGCCAACGCGGCGCGGGCGCGTATACCCGGATCGAGGCACGCCGGGATGGAAAGTTCGGCACGAACAAGCAAGGCCAGCCCGTGCCGACCCGCTTCATCGGCGAGACCGAAGGCAAGCAGTGGCGCGCGGCACTCGCGGCCTCGGGCTTGTTTCGTTTGCCCGGCGAGGATGCGAAGGTCTGGCGCGAGCAAACGGAGATGGACGCGCGAAAGAGGAAGCCAAAAGACTCCGGCAAGCCCTTCGATATGCGAGAGGAGTTTTGGGGCAACCGTGGGCGTCCAGCCAAGGCATTGGAAGCGGACGAAACCGCTGAACTCATGCGACAGTTTGAAGCAATCGAGAAGGACGCGGACGGCAAAGAGCGATTCCCCCTCCTGCCCGATAACTGGCGCGACGCGCTGACCTTCCCGGAGCAGAACGACAAACTCCTCATCGCCGCCCGCCGGGCGCAGTCGCGGATTGCGAGATTGCACCGCTGGTGCTGGTTCCTCGCGGACGAAGCCAAGCGCAGTGAAGCGTTCAAGGAAATGAGCGAGTGCGAGGACGAGCGACTCCTTTCCGCCGCCGAACGCGAGCAGGCGAAACAGAACGACCCGCGGCTCGCTGGTAACATCCGCACCCGGCTTGAGCAGAAACAAAACGTCCTGCCGCCGCTGCTGTTGCGATTGGCGAACCGCGTCCTGCCGCTGCGCGGACGCGTATGGGCGTGGAACCCGCATCCTGACCCGAAGGCGCGTGAAGGTCGTTGCCACCTGTTGGAGATGGCCGACAGCCCGGCCCACAAGCCGATGATTCGCGGGCAGCGCGGCCTGTCCTTCCCTCGCGTCGAGCAAATCGAGGAGTTGCGAAAACGCTTTCAATCGCTCAACCAGACGCTTCGCCGCGAGCTTGGCGCGCCGCCACCGAAGCGTCGTGACGATTCCATTCCCGATCCGTGCCCCGACTTGCTCGACAAACTCGACGAAATCAAGACGCAGCGGATCAATCAGACGGCGCACATGATTCTTGCCGCGGCGCTTGGCTTGAAGCTGGCCCCACCGCCGAAAAACAAGGCGGAGTTGCGTAGCACGCGCGACGTTCACGGGCAATACCTGCGCGAGCGTCCGCCGGTGGACTTCATTGTCATCGAAGACCTACGGGCCTACCGGGCATCCCAAGGGCGCGGGCGAAAAGAAAACTGGCGGCTCATGCGTTGGTGCATAGGCCACGTGCGCGACAAACTGCGCGAACTCTGCGAACCGTTTGGCATCCCTCTTGTCGAGACGCCAGCCGCTTACTCGTCCCGCTTTTGCGCGCGCAGCGGCGTGGCCGGTTTCCGTGCCGTAGAGATCACGCCGGGATTCACCCAACACGGCCAATGGGCTTGGCTCGCCTGCAAGAAGGACGATGAAGGCAACCCAACCGCCGACGCGAAATGGCTGTCGGACCTCGATGGCCAACTCTGCAAGTCACAGACAGACTTGGAGGCAGATTGGAAAGCGAAGCATCCCGGCCAGCCGTGTCCGAAGCGCACGGCACTGGCGCCACAGGCTGGCGGCCCGATCTTCGTGCCCGTGACTGCTGCGGCAGAGGGCTGTGAACTTGCTCCAAAAGTCACACAAGCGGACATCAATGCTGCGATCAACCTCGGCCTGCGCGCCATCGCCGATCCAAAGCTCTGGAGCATCCATCCACGCCTCCGCACCAAGCGCCCAGGCGAGAGCGCCGGCAAGCCACGCAAAGGCAAGGCTGCAAGAAACAAGCGGCCCGCTCCGGCACCGACTGATGGCTCGCCCGCTACGCCCATGCTTTTCACACGCGAGAAGCGCAAGTTCGGTGAGATCGGCATTGAGTTGAAGCCCGGTCAACCGGCTGAAGGCAGCGCGCTGGAGAAAACGGCGAATCCTAATTACTTCCGTGACTTCGCAGGCGTCGCCAAGTGGGACCAGGCCGAAGTCCAAGACCCGCTGAGTGGGAAGCCCGTGACACTGGCAAGCGGCAAGGCTCTTTGGAGCGCAGTGAAAGAGCTTCAGTGGGAGCGTTGCCGCGAAATCAACGACGCTCGCCTTGTTGCGTGGCGCAACAAGCTCGACCCGTTGCCGTGAGCCGCCCATGAGCGACGCCGCGTTACGCACCGATGGCACGCTCGACGCCCAGCCGAAGATGGGCGTGCGCAACCTGCATAACTTCATCTACTGCCCTCGCCTGTTCTACTATCAATGGGTCGAGAATATCTTCCAGGAAAACGCCGACACGGTTGCTGGCTCGCACGCGCATCGCAATGTGGATCAACCGTCGCGGCTGGATGAGGAAAAAGTGAAGGAGCTTGGCAACGCGATCCCGGAAGGGGCACGGTTGCGGAGCCTTCGGCTGGAGAGTGAGCGGCTGGGGCTGGTCGGAGTCGTGGATATTGTCGAGGGCGGCGAGAGGGGCGCGGAAATAGTGGACTACAAGAAAGGCTCGGCCCGGCGCGACGAGCACGACGAGCGGATCGCGAAGGAGCCGGACGCCGTGCAAGTCGCCGCGCACGCGCTGTTGCTGCGGGATCACGGCGTCAACGTCGCCGGCGCTTCGATTTTTTACGCGGAGGACAAGCGGCGCGTGCCAGTGGAACTCACTGAGGAACTTCTGGCCAAGACGCAAAAGGCGATCGCGGACGCGAAAGCTGTTGCGGCCACCGGAAAGTGCCCGCCGCCGCTCATCAACGATTCACGCTGCCTCTACTGCTCGGCGTATCCCATCTGTCTGCCGAATGAATCCCATTGGTGGGCGCAGGCAGGAGTGTCTGCGCCACAGATCAAGGCAGCGCCCCGGCCGGAAAACGACGACAGCGAGGTGCTGGTGGTGCAGACCGCCGGCGCGCACGTTGGCCAGCGGGCGCATGAGATCGTTGTCACGGTCAAGGAGGAGGTCGTTCGCAAACTGCCGGCGGAACAAGTGCGCGCGGTGTATCTCTACGGCGCGGTGCAGGTGAGCACACAAGCAATGCAAACGTTCCTCGAACACGGGATTGACGTGGCTTACTTCTCGCCGGCGGGACGGTTCCTCGGTCTTGCGCGCGGGCTGCCGGCCAGCGGCGTGGATGCGCGGCTGGGGCAGTATCGGCTTTTCGGCGAGCCGGGAATACGGCTGACGCTGGCGCGCGAAGTCATTCGGGCGAAGGTCCACAACCAGCGTGTCATGCTGATGCGCAATGGCGATGTGCCCGACCGCGTTGTGACCAGACTGGCTGAATTACGCGACGCCACGGCTGAGGCGAAAGACCTGACGGCGTTGCTCGGCATTGAGGGCACGGCGGCGGCGGTGTATTTCGAGCAATTCAACTCGATGCTGAAGGCGGCGGATTCGTGGAAGTTCGAGTTCATGGGCCGGAACCGGCATCCGCCGCGCGACCCGATCAACTCACTGCTCTCGCTCGGCTACTCAATGCTGGCCAAGGAACTCGCGGGCGTCTGCCACACGGTGGGGCTGGACCCGTTTCTCGGTTTCATGCACCAGCCGCGCTATGGCCGGCCAGCGCTATCGCTAGATTTGATGGAGGAATTCCGGCCGTTGATCGCCGACAGCGTTGCGATCTCTCTGGTCAATCGCGGGGAGGTGGACCTGAGCGATTTCATTCGCGGCGCGGCGGGCACGTTTCTCAACGATCAGGGACGGCGGGCGTTTTGGGAGGCGTATTTCCGGCGGATGGACACGGAGGTCAGCCATCCGCAGTTCGGCTATACGATGACCTACCGCCGGATGCTGGAAGTGCAAGCGCGCCAACTCTGGCGATTCGTGCGCGGCGAGGCGGGGGCGTATCACGGATTCACAACGCGATGATATGAGCCGGCAGCGTTATCTCGTTTCCTACGACATCGCCAACCCGAAACGGCTGCGCAAAGTCGGCGAGGTCGTCGAAGGCTTCGGCTCGCGCATCCAATACTCCGTCTTCGAGTGCCCGCTCGATCCGATGCGCTTGGTCCAACTCAAATCGGCGCTGGCCGCGGAAATCAATTGCGATCAGGACCAAGTATTGTTCGTCTCGCTCGGCCCGGCGGCCAACGATGCCAGCCTGATAATTGAGGCGCTTGGGCTGCCCTATGAAGTGCGCTCGCGAGTGACGATCGTCTGAGTTTTTCATTGCCCTCCGTGGAGATTTGCGGTCTATTCCGCCCCGGCAACCGTAAGGCTCTGCCACCGACCAGCAGTCTTCCGCCATTGGACTGCCATGTTCCTTGAAATCGCGAGCGCGAAAGCGCTGGACTGCGTCCGCACCGCCGCTCGCAACGGCAAAATCGTTGACACCGCGAGTGTTGCCGTAGTCAACGGCGGCGAAGGCGATTTGCGGCACCGAAAAGCGGTCGCACACTAGATATTCACCGTCGGGTGAAGCGCGGAAAACCCGGTTGTTCACAGGGTCGGCCGCAGTCGTCGCGATTCCACGGAGCGTGA
>DYDC01000193.1 GCA_020718125.1 Methylacidiphilum sp.
TCCGGCTACGAATACATCGAACGGCGCTTCGGCCCGTTTGCGCGGCTCTATGGGAGCGCGATGTTTCTGCTCCTTCAGATCGGCCGGGTGGGTTTGATCCTGGTCTTGTTGTCGCTGCCGCTGAAGCTGCTCACCGGCTGGAGCCAGACGCATTCCATTCTTTTGTGCGGAGCTTTCACCACGTGCTACGTGCTTTTCGGTGGTTTCACGGCGGTGTTGTGGGCCGACGTGATCCAGACGTGCATCCTGGCACTGGGCGGCGTGTTCTGCGCCGGGTTGATCTGCTACGAACTGCCGGGCGGTCTGTCAACGATCATCGAGGTTGGCCGGCAGGCAGACAAGTTCGGCGTGCCACCCCTGCTCCCGTCCGGCGAGCCGCTGGGCGCGGCTTTCGTCCAGCTCACGCTGGTGGTGCTCGTGCTGCACGGGCTGTTCAACCAGATGCTCTATCTCAGTGGCGATCAAACCGTCATCCAACGCTACCTGGCGACGCGGACGGATCGCGAGGCGCGGAAGGGGCTTTGGATCGGCGTCCTTGGAATGACGGCCGCGGTGATGTTCTTCACGTTCCTCGGCACGTGCCTCTACGTCTATTATGCCAGGATGCCGGATGCCGCGGTGGCATCGTTGCCTGCCGACGAGGTGTTTCCTCATTTCATCCTGACACGTCTGCCGTCCGGGATGGTGGGCCTTGTCGTGGCGGGTTTGATGGCGGCGGCCATGTCCTCGATTGATTCGAGTCTCAGCGCGATCACCATGGTCTTCCAGATTGACATCTATCGCCGCCATCTCGTGAAGCACCGGCCCGACGCGCACTACCTGCGCGCGGCCAAGCTGACCACCCTGGCCGCCGGCGCTGTCATGACCTTCGGCGCACTGGGTCTGACCACCGTGCCCGCAAAGACCCTGCTCGATCTGATGTTTCTCGTTTACGCTGTCTTTGCCGGTGGAATCGCCGCGCTTTTCCTGCTGGGCATGCTTTCGCGCAGGGCCACCGCGGCCGGTGTCAACGTCGGCATCATGGTGTCGTTGCCGGTGAGTCTCTACCTGACATGCAGCCACTTCGGCTGGCTCTTGCCCAGTGCGCTCCGCTGCCCAACGCACCCGTATCTGATCGCAGCGATCGTCAACACGTCGCTGCTAATCACCGCCTACGGCGCCAGCCTGATTTTTCGGCGCAAGCAAGGCCGCCTCTCGGCGCCTGACGGTCTGACCGTGTGGACGCCACATTCCGAATAGAAGCATGCCAAGAAAACACCAGGACTGAGCGCGGCGTCAGGCCCTTCGGGCGTGGCTGAGCCGGTCCGGATCGAAAGGATTGCATAACGATGAAGATCACGAAGCTGGAAGTTATCAAGCTGTCGCAACCCTACGGAGAAGGACAACGCTGGAAGTTCGCCGGCGGCAAGGTCGAACTGTGGAACGTCGTGCTCGTGCGGCTGACTGCGGAGGACGGCACGACCGGTCTGGGCGAGATCGGCGACGGGCACTTCATCCCGGACGTCGCCGAGGCGCTGGCAAAATTCTGTTCTCGCATGTTGAGCGACCTCTCGGTGTTCGACACGAATCTGCTCTACGACCGGCTGTATAAGGCCGGCCACTTCTGGGGCCGCCGAGGGCTGGCAATCGGCGTGATCAGCGGCATCGAAACCGCCTGCTGGGACATCCAAGGCAAGCTGCTGGGCCAGCCGGTTTATCGTCTGTTGGGCGGGGCATGCCGAACCAAGATTCGCGCCTACGCCTCCGGCGGGATGGAGCAGAGCGACGCCGCGTTGGCCGAGGAGTTGAAACGTCACGTGGACGCCGGCTTCACGGCCGTGAAGGTCCGCGGCGGCTATCCGGAGCCGGTGCGCGACGAGCACGTCATGGCCGTGGCCCGGCGGGCGGTGGGAGAGAAGATCGAGGTCGCTATAGACGCGGGTCAAGGTTATGTGCCGCGGCCGTGGTCAATCAAGAGGGCCATCGAGGCGGTGCGCAGGCTTGCGCCATACCAGCCGATGTGGCTCGAAGAGCCGGTGCGCACCGACGACGTGGCCGGCTACGCCGAGGTTCGCGCGGCGGCCGGGTTTCCCATCGCCGGCGGCGAAAACCTCACCGGCCTGGTCGAGGCCCGCGATTTGATTGATCACAAGGCCCTGGACATCATCCAAGCTGACATTACCCATGCCGGAGGAATTGGCGAAACGCGCCGCATCGCCGATTACGCCCGCGCGCATGGGCTGGCGTGGGCGCCGCATGTGTTCCGCAGCGGAGTGGGCTTCATGGCTCACTTGCACCTTTGCACCGCCCAGCCCAATGCGATGATCTTTGAATACAGCCGGCAGGCGGCGCTGCGCGACGAGTTGGTGCTCCAGATGCCTCGCTTTGAGGAAGGATGCCTCCATCCAGTGGATCAACCCGGCTTGGGGGTGCATCTGCCCGACGAGTTGCTGGAGCAGTTCGCCTACCGACCGGGCACAGAGCAGTGGTTCGCAGTGGAAGGGTTTCGAGAATGAGCGGACCACGACTGATCGCCGTGCCCGTGCTGTCAATCGAGGCAGTGCCGGCGCCCGCCCTGCTCCATTTGAGCGACTACGGGCGCGACATTCCCATCTCCGGCTACGCCTGGCTCTACCGGCCGGGGCACGCCTCTCGCTGGACACTGGTTGACACGGGCATGGAGGACACCGAACCGGCCAACGTCGGCCGCCCCGCGCAACGCTGTTGGCGCTCGATGCCGCTGTTGGCGGCGCTGGCCCGGCACGGCGTCAGCGCGGGCGATGTCTCGGATGTGATCCTCACGCACTTGCACTGCGATCATTGCGGATCGATCGAGCTTTTCGCCGCGGCCCAATGGCACGTTCCGGCCGCTGAATGGGAGTTTGTCAACGACCCGGCCAACGCCGACCTGGTGATGGAGCCAGTCTATCCGCGTGCGCTGATCGCGCGCATGACGAGCCACGGCGTCGGCACGCTGGCGGATGGCGACCAGCCGGTGGCCGGCCTGCGCGTCAAGCACCTCGGCGGACACACGGTCGGCTCGATGGCCGTGGAAGTGCTCGATCCGGCGGGCGCGGTCTGCGTCGTGTTGGCCGGCGACGTGATGCCGCTCTATGAGAATCTCACCCGGCGCATCCCGCCCGGCACGCTCTGGCACTGGGGCGATTGCCGGCGGGCCTTGCGGCGTCTGGCGGCCTGCGAGGCCCCCGTGCTGCCAAGCCACGATCCCCAACTGATGCAGAGGTTCCCCGAAGGAGTTGTTCTCCATGAATGAAGCGCGACGCATTGAAGGTGTGATTCCGGTCCTGCCGGTCCCGTTTGCCGACGACCAGTCGCTCGACCTCGGCGCGTTTGCCGCCGAAGTCCGCTGGGCCGCCGGGCGGCCGGTGGACGGACTGGCCCTGTTCGGACTGGCTAGCGAATACTGGAAGCTCAGCGACGACGAGCGCGTCGGGCTGACCGAGACGCTGGTCGCTGAAGTCGAGGGCCGCAAGCCGGTGTTGGTGAGCGTGACCGACAGCAGCCGGTTCCACGCCGAGCGATTTGCCCGGCGGGTCGCGGCGATCGGGGCGGACGCATTGATCGTGATGCCGCCCCATTTCATGTCACCGAAGCCGGAGAAAGTGATTGACCACTGCCGGGCGGTGGCCGATGCCGTGGCGCCGCTGACGGTCGTGATACAGTATTCGCCGGCCTACATCAGCGTCTCCCTCTCGGCGGAAGTGTTCGTGCGGATGCAAGAGCGGTCGCCCAACATCGGCTATGTGAAAGTCGAGCCGCGCCCCCCGGGGCCGATGGTCGAGGCGATCCGCACGGCGTCGGCCGGCCGGCTGAGTTGCCTGATCGGGCAAGGCGGCCTGACCCTGGCGGACTGCCGCCGGCGCGGCATTGCCGGCCTGATGCCCGGTGTGGCAGTCGTCGAGGTTTACCGGAAGCTCTGGGACGGCCTGGCGGCCGACCCGGTCAGCGACGAGACCCTGGACCTCAACGATCGGATGGTCGCCATGATGTCACACATCGTGCCGACGATTGATCTCTGGGTGGCCGCCGAAAAGCACATGCTCGCCTGGCGCGGCGTGATCGACCGCCCGCTCTTGCGCGATCCCTCGTCCGCGGCCGAACGCGGATTCCTCGACTACCTCCGCTGCTGTTTCGATCGGTTGAGAATGGACCTGGGTGAAAAGGAGGAGTAATGGACCCTGATATGCGAAAAACGTGTCTTATCACCGGAGCCAGCCGGGGCATCGGCCTGGCGATCGCGCGACGGCTCGACCGTCATGGCTACCGGCTGGCGCTGACGGCCCAAAGCAAGGAGAGCTGGCAGAGGCTGCGCGGCGAACTGGCTTCGTTCACCGCGAAGGACCACGTGCCGATCGTCTGCGATGTGGCTGAGGAACAGCAAATCGCGGCGATGTTCGCGCAGACCGACGCCACCTTGGGAAGGCTCGACGCGTTGGTCTTCAATGCCGGCATCCACCACCAGGGGCCGGCCACGGAAATTCAGGCGGCCGACTGGGACCGGCTCTTTGCGATTGATGTCCGTGGCGCGATGCTCTGCTGCCGGGAAGCCGCGGGCCGCATGGCCGCCCACGGAGGCAGCATCGTCGTCATTGGCTCGATTGCCGGGGAGCGCCCCATCGCCAAGCGCGCCTGTTACTGCGCGGCCAAGGCCGCCGAGCATGCCTACGCGCAGAGCGTGGCCTTGGAATGGGCGCCCCAAGGGATTCGTGTCAACATCGTGGCGCCCGGCCCCATTGACACCGATTTCCTCACCGAAGCTCTTCAAGCTCTGAAACTCAGCTCCGAGGAGGTGCTCCGACTCGTCCCGCTGGGCAGAATCGGCACTGTCGAGGATGTCGCCGCCGCCGTCCATTACCTGCTCAGCGACGAGGCCAGCTTTGTCACCGGCGCCGTGCTGCGCATCGATGGCGGCCGCATTTGGTCTTGAGCGGGCCGGAGACATTTGATGTGTGGACCGCGTGTAAACCAAAGAACCAAGAGTGAGGAAGCAACGATGAGCCGGAAGAAAAGTCCGCCATGACAACGGCGATTTGCGGGAAAGCCATTCTGTTGGTTTGCCTGGCATCGGTTGCGCGGAGCCAGGTGCCCGCCGACAAAGACACCTTTGGCCCAACTGAGCGGAGAACTCGGAGTGCCGCCGTGTCTGGAGGGTTGCAGGGAGCCGCATGCACCGAGACCGCCGGGCCGACGCGTGCCCTCGGGCTGTTCAAGCCGGGAACCCCCGTCCCGCTGGAAGAAGGCTTTCATGATCCGCCGCCGATCTCGCGCGCACAATGCTGGTGGCAGTGCCATGGTAGCGCCTTCACGAAGAAGGAGATTACCCGGCAGCTTGAAGAGTTCAAAGCCAAAGGGATGGGTGGCGTGACCATCAAGGATACCAGCGCGTCCTACACGGATACGCTGTCTATGCCGCGCGACGAGAAGACGGCCCATATCAAGGACATCGGGTATATGAGCCCGGAGTGGCTCGACATGTTCGCCCACATCGCGGCCGAGTGCAAGCGGCTGGGGCTGATCTGCCGCAGCCGCCTGGGCAGCG
>DYDC01000194.1:0-97 GCA_020718125.1 Methylacidiphilum sp.
TGAATTGTTATTTGTGGGGATGTGACCCCGTTCGCCCCCCGTTCGCCATATCGGTCGGGAGATTGGGGGCGGGACATGGCGTTGTTGGTGGCGCGGC
>DYDC01000194.1:110-5504 GCA_020718125.1 Methylacidiphilum sp.
GACGCTGCGGGAGTTGGCGGCGAGGGTGGGAGGGGTGGGTTACGCGGCGGTGCAGGTGGCGGTGCGGCGGATGGCGGAGCGGGTGGGGCGGGAGAAAGAGATGCAGAAGGCGATGGCGGAAGTGATGAAGGAAATGTCTAATGTTGAGACCTGACCCCCATTGCGCAATATGCAATCACCAGCCAGACAGGCCCGGCCGGTTTCCCTCCGCCTACCCGTTCTTCTTCGCCCGACGCGCCATCAGCAGCATCGCCCCGCCGAAGACCAGCAGCACAATCCCCCAGACGAGGTTGATGTTGATGCCGAGCGAGCGTTTGTAGATCTCGGCGTCGCCGCCGGTGACCGCGCCGTAAATGGTCAGCAGCAGGCCCACGAGCGAGAACATCAGGCCGATTGGCAGTCGAATGTCGAGTCCCATGACAATCCTTTCGGTTTACCAGAAGATGATGTTGAGGATGACGCAGCCGGCGAGCAACACCACGCCGAGGGCGGCCGGCTTGCGATACCACGCGGTTTCCTCGTCATGAAGTTTTGGCGTGAGCGAATAGACGAGGCCCTTGAGTTCCTCGTCGCCCTTTGTCCGCTGCGTCGCCAGCGAGATGACCAGCGTCAGCACGAAGCACGCGGTGAACGCGAAGCTGGCCAGCCAGAAGTTCTGCGCCATGTCGCTCGGGAACACCTGCAGCACGCCGAGATAGCCGCCCTTGATGCCGGGGACGTTGCCGGCCGCGGAGGTCAGTGCGTGGAACAGCGCCGAGGTGAGCGTGCCGCCGAGCAGGCCGAAAAACGCGCCGTGGCTGGTGGCGCGTTTCCAGAACATGCCGAGCAGGAACGTCGCGAACAGCGGCGCGTTCACAAAGCCGAACACGAGCTGGATGATGTCCATCGCGTTCGACCATCTGCTCACCAGATAGGCGCAGACGATGCTGAGCAGGACGCCCACGACCGTCACGACGCGGCCCATCCACATGTAATGGGCGTCGCTCTTGTTCTTCGCGATGTAGGCTTGGTAGAGGTCGTAAGTCCAGACGGTGTTGAAGGCGGTGACGTTGCCGGCCATGCCCGACATGAACGACGCGAGCAGGCCGGTCAGCGCCAGGCCGAGCAGGCCCGACGGGCAATACTTCTTCACCAGCGAGAGGATCACGCCGTCGTAGTCGTTCTCGGCTACCGCGTCCTGCAGGCGCTCACGCAGGGCCTTTTCGCCGAGCGTGACGGCGTCCTTGATCGCCGCGGCGACCTTGTCCGGCTTGAGCTTCACGCCGACGGCCTTGCTGACGTTCTCTAACGCAACCTTGTCGTCGAGCTTCTGTGCGGCGGCGTCCTTCGCGATGACGGCGGCCCGCGCGAGGACGCTCTCGCTGACGATCTTCGGCGGCAACCGGTAGCCGTCCTTTTCGGTGAGCGCCAACGACGCGGCAATCATGCCCGGCAGGATGACCAGCACCGGCAGCACCATCTTCGGCACCGACGCGATCAAAGGCGTGCGGCGCGCGGCGCTCATGTTCTTCGCCGCCATCGCGCGCTGGACGACGAGGAAGTTGGTGCACCAGTAGCCGAACGACAGCACGAAGCCGAGGCCGAACACCATCGCGAAGAGGTCCACGCCCATCGGGTTGGCGTCCGGTCCGGCCAGCAGCGGCTTCCACGCGCTGGTCCATGCGTCAGGCTGGAAACTCTTCGTGTTCAACTCCAGCGCGGCGGGATTTTGCGCGACGGTGGCGAGCGACGACTTCAGCGCGCCCCAGCCCCCCATGTCCTTCATGCCCAGCCAGACCACCGGCGCGAAGCCGAGCACGATCATGAAGAACTGGAGCACTTCGGTATAGATCGCCGACGTGAGGCCGCCCTTGAGCACATACACGAGCACGATGGCCGAGCAGATCCAGAGGCTGACATCGTAATTCCAGCCGAGCAGTTGATGGAGCAGCTTGGCCAGAGCATTCATCGAGATGCCAGAGGCGAACACCGTCATCACGGCGAACGAGATCGAGTTCAGCGCGCGGGTGCGTTCGTCGAAGCGCAGCTTCAGGTATTCCGGCACCGAGCGCGCCTTGCTGCCGTAGTAGAACGGCATCATGAACACGGCGAGGAACACCATCGCCGGGATGGCGCCGACCCAGTAGAAGTGACTCGTAGCGATGCCGTATTTGGCGCCGCTGGCAGCCATGCCGACCAGTTCCAGCGCGCCGAGGTTGGCGGACATGAAGGCCAATCCCGTGACCCACGCCGGAATGCTGCGGCCGGACGTAAGGAAGTCCGACGAGCTTTTCATGTATTTCCGGAGGGCGAAGCCGATGCCGAGCACGAACACGACATAGGTCGCCAGGATCAGGTAATCGAGAATGCCGAGTTGGATAGCGTGCATGCGTCAGTCCTTGATTGGAACGGGGCCTTTTGTGTCACAGCGCCGCCCTTGAGGTCAACACCCGCGAAGCGCGCGCTAGTCGGTCAGCCGCCACTGGAAGTCGTGGACTCTGAAAACCATCACGCGCGGATCGCCGCGTTCAGTGACCCGCCGCGCGTCACAACTGAATCTCACCAAACCTCCGCACCCCGAACCGCCGGAAAACGAAGAGCGCCATCAGGGTGGCCAAGGGAAACGTTGCCGCGAAAAACAGGTTCATGGCCGGCACGTGGTCGGAAGCCAGCGACACAACGAGCTTGATGACCAGCCGATGCCAGACATCGGGCTGTGGGAAATCATGCGGGTCCGCGCCCCACGGCATCCCGATGAAATCGTTGTGCAGGATCCAGCCCGTGTCGCTGACGCCCTTGATGAGCATCCTGCAAAACAAGGCGTCGCCACCATCGTTGAAAGGCACCCGCCAGTCGGCGCGCCACAGTTCCAACACCACGACCGAGATCGGGAAACACGGGAGCGCAACAATCAGGCAAGCAGCCGGGCTTTTCGACCCATCTTTGGTGATGAATGTCCCGCTCATGAGCCAGGCACATCTTGTAGCGACCCCCTCCAGCCCGTCAAACGCCGGTGAGGCCGCGCCGCCGCGCTTGTCGCTGCCGCCGCGTTCTGTTACCGTCGCCCCCATGCCAGCCAAGAGCCATGCGCAACTTCATCTCGTCTGCGGCAGCGAAGAGTATCTGGTCAAGGAAAACGCCCGCCGCCTCGCGACCGCCCTCGCCCCCAAGGGCGGCGGCGACTTCGCCGTCGAGATCGTGGACGGCATGGCCGCCAACGCCGACGAGGCGATCAAGGCCATCTACAAAACCCTCGACGCGCTCAACACGGTTGGGTTCTTTGCCAAAGAGAAACTGGTCTGGCTTAAGGACGCCAGCTTCCTCGGCACGGACAGGACCTCCGAGGCCGAGGACGTCAAGGACGCCGCCACCGCCCTCACCAACTTGCTGAAAGAAGGCCTGCCCGCCGGCGTCGCGCTGCTGGTCAGCGCCGGCCCGGTGGACAAGCGCCGCGCCTTCTACAAGACCTGCGAGAAACTCGGCGAGGTGCGGGTGCACGACGCGATAGACCCCTCGCGCGACCGCGACTGGGAGGACAAGGTCACGGACTTCATGACCGCCCACGCCCAGTCCCTCGACAAGGCCGTCAGTGGCGACGCCATCGCGCTGCTGATCGAACTGAATGGCGCCAACCTCCGGCAGATCGAAGCCGAACTGGAAAAACTCGCCACCTACACCGGCCAGCGCCACACCATCGAGGCCGGCGACGTGCGCGCCGTCGGCAGCGCCTCGCGCGAGGCCATCACCTGGGACCTCAACGACGCCCTCGGCGAACGCGACCTGCCCCGGACGCTGCGCATCGTGGACCGCCTGTTGTTCCAGGGCGAGCAACCGATCGGCCTGCTCTTCGCCATCGCCTCGCGCGTGCGGCAGTTGCTCGTCCTGCGGGAACTGATGGACCGCAAGGCGCTGCGGCCCGCCGACTATGGCGGCGTGCAGGCGCAACTGAAACGGATTCCGGCCGGCATCGCCAGCCAGTTGCCCGCCGACAAAAAGTTCAACCCCCTGCTCGCGCACCCGTTCGTCGTTTTCAAGACGCTGTCGCAAGCCGCCCGCTACACGCGCCCCCAACTGGTCCGCGCCATGGAGTGGCTGCTCGACACCAACCGCCAGCTCGTCACCAGTGCCATGCCCGACCATCTCGCGCTGGAGGAGTTGCTCGCCCGCATCGTCACGGCAAAGTGAAGTGAAACTCGAAACCCGAAACTCGAAAGCCGAAGGAAACCCGAAGCTCGAAATCCGAGGCCGGACCGTCGGAGCTTTCATCCTTCGGGTTTCGTCCTTCGGGTTCGTTTCGGATTTCGGATTTCGGATTTCGGATTTGACCCGGCCCCTTCGCTCGACATCCTTCACGCTGGCCTTCACCCTCGCCGCCACCGCCCACGCCCAGGAAGACAGCTACCTCTGGGCCTTCGACCGCGACGCCGCGGGCCGGGTGCCCGCGCGGTTGGTCGCGCCGCCGGGCTGGGTCGTCGCCGCCGAGCCGACCGCGCCGACGCGGCCCAACGCGCTCGCCGCTGACGCCTCCGCGCTCACCAACCTCCCCGCCAGCATCTGCTCCCTCGACCGGATGTCGCTCGACACCGGCCAGGTCTGGGCGCGCGTCAACATCCTCAATGGCGCGGCCGGCGTCGTGTTCCGCCAGCGCGCGCCGGACACGTTCTGCATGTTGACGGTGGCGCGCGAGAACAACCGGCTGACGCTGACCTCGATGCGCAACGGCGTGGCGACCGATCTGGCCATGTGCGCGCTGAAAACCACGTGGGGCCGCTGGCACCGCATCGGCGTCGAACTCGACGGCCGCAACATCCAGTGTTTCTTCGACGGCGACCGGAAGCTCACCGCCCAGGACGACCTGCTGGCGATCAACAAGGGCGGCGTCGGCATGGTGGTCGCCGCCGGGGGCCGCTCGCAGTTCGACGACTTCACCATCGAGATCACCTCGCGCGGCGAGGTCGTCCATGTGCCTGAGCCGACGGTCGAGGTGGCGCTGACGCGGGACCAGATTCTGTTCAGAAACACGCCCGTGTCGCTTTCCGACCTCAGCCGCCAGCTCACCTCGCGGTTTGACCCCACCCAGCGCCTCGTCCTGCGCGTGGACCGGGACGTCGAGTTCGAGCGCGTCGAGCAGGTCATGAAAGCCGCCGGCGCCATCGGCTTCGAGAAGATGTCGTTTGACTTGAGGAAGTAGCGCATCCGCGCACTGCCACCATGCCTTGGGTTGGCCAACCTGAGCGGCGAGGGGTCTTCGCTGTTTTCCGTGGGAGTGTCTGTGGCAACCCGAAGGGTTGCCAGAGAGTAGCCGGGGGTCGAGTCGGCGAGACCCCCGGCAGGCATCGCCGACAATGCACCCCGCAAGGGGCGCCAGAACGGGCCGTTTGGGCGATGCAGGATTGTATTTCTTGCGCCCTTTCA
>DYDC01000195.1 GCA_020718125.1 Methylacidiphilum sp.
GTGGGCTGGCAACAAGGGACAAGCCCCGTCAGGGGCGGCAGAATCCGACTCGTGTAACGCGGCCTTCTGTCATCCCTACGGGACTCTGCCATCACGGGCGGCGTTCCCGGCGCTAAAGCACCGGGCTATTCTCGTCCGTCCCTCTGGGGCCTGATCGTGGTGCGTGTGTCGAGTTGCGCCCGTCTTCGACAAACGGCCGCCTTTGCCGTTGCTTTCAAAACCCGCGGCGACCATATTTGCCCGCCATGTCGCTGGAAGAAAAACCGTGGGGGCTGCGCGCGATCGTGTTTGTGGTCGGCACCGTGTTGTTGTCAGTGTTCGCTGGCACATTGATCGTTCTGGCGGCGTTCAAGCGCGGCTGGATCGAGGAACGGGACTTGGCAGTGGCCCAGACGTTGATGCAAGGCATCAGCTTTTACGGCGTCGGCGGCCTGACCCTCTGGTTGTTTCTACGCAGCCAAGGCGTCACACTGCACCGCGCGTTCGGTTTCGGCCGCGAGGAGACGCGAGTGATGGTGCGGCGCGGCATCCTGCTGTTCCTCGTCATCGTCCCCCTCGTCTGGTCCACCAACTACATCTGGCGTGAGACGCTGCTGACGCTCGGCATCTCACCGGACGAACAAGACATCCTCAAGCTGGTGCGTCGCGCCAAGTCGCCGGCCGTCCGCGCCTACTTCCTCTTTATGGCGGTGGTGCTCGCGCCGGTGGTCGAGGAGGGCTTGTTCCGTGGCTTCATCTACCCGGCCGTCAAACGCCGCGCCGGCATCGTCCGCGCGCTAGTGATCGTCTCCGTCCTCTTCGCCGTCGTCCACCACAACGTCGGCGTCTTCGGCCCGCTGGTGGTGCTCGCGTTGCTGCTGGGCCTCGCCTACGAGGTCACCGGCAACCTCATCGTCCCGATCACCATCCACAGCCTTTTCAACCTCGTCAACCTCGTGGCCCTTATCTTCTTTGTCGAACGGTGAAAACTCTGCGTCAACTCGGCGAGCGCGGCCTTATCCGGCAGCTCCAGCGATTGCTCCCGTGCGGGCAGTGCGTCGTCGTCGGCATCGGCGACGACTGCGCCGCTGTGCGCTCCGGCGCTGGCGGCAAGCGCGGCGGGCTTCTCCTGTTGAAAACCGACGCCGTCGTCGAGGGCATCCACTTCAACCGCCGCGCCGCGCCGCGGCAGATCGGCTGGAAAGCCATGGCCCGCGCGCTCAGCGACATCGCCGCGATGGCTGGCCGGCCGCGCTGGGCGCTCGTGACGGCGGGCTTGAGGGACGACATGCCTGTGCGGTTCGTCGAGGACATCTACCGTGGCATGGCGGCCGTGGCGGGCGAGTTCGGCGTCGCCATCGTCGGCGGCGAAACCGTGCGGACGCGCGGCCCGTTCTGGCTAAGCGTTGCGCTGGCGGGTGAGGTCGTCCGGCGCGCGATGCGCCCGCGCTCCGGCGCGCGCGTGGGCGATGCCATCTTCGTCACCGGCGCGCTGGGCGGCTCCATCGCGGGCAAACATCTCGCCTTCACGCCACGCATCCGCGAAGCGCAATGGCTAACGCGGCGTGGTTTCGTCCGGGCGATGATAGACATCAGCGACGGCCTCGCCCGCGACCTCGGCCACGTCTGTCGCGAGAGCCGCGTCGGCGCACGGCTGACCGCTTCTGCCATCCCGATTGCCCTCGCGGCGCGCGGCTCGCTGGAGCGCGCGCTCACCGACGGCGAGGATTTCGAACTGCTCTTCACCACGCCAGCCCGCGATGCCGAGCGCTTGATGAAAGCATGGCAGCGCGCGTTCCCCCGGCTCTCGCTGACACAGATCGGCGTCATCATTCGCCGCAAAGGCATCCGGCTTTGCGATGACGCCGGCCGATCACGGCCCCTCCATGAAGATGGCTACGACCACTTCAACCCATCTCACGCATAGCGCCGAGGAAACCATTGCGCTCGGCGAACGGCTCGCGGCAACGCTGGCGTCCGGCACGGTCGTGGCACTGACGGGCGACCTGGGCGCGGGCAAGACGGCGTTGACCAAGGGCCTCGCGCGCGGCCTCGGCGTGACCGAGCCGATCACCAGCCCGACGTTCACGCTCGTGGCCGAGCATCCAGCCCGCGACGGCCGCCGGCTCTACCACGTGGACCTCTACCGGCTCGATGCGCCGCAGCAGGCGGTCGAGATCGGCATCGAAGAGGAACTCGCGCCGGACGGCTGGACGATCATCGAGTGGGCCGAGCGGCTCGACGACCTGTTGCCGCCCGGCACGGTGCGGGTCCAGATGGAGATTGTCAGCGAGAACGAGCGGAGGATCACCGTCGCATGATCACGCTCGCACTCGAAACCTCCGGCCCGGTCGGCTCTGTCGCGCTGCGACGGGGCGGACAGTTGCTCGGCGAGCGTGTGCTCGACACGCGCGAACAGCATTCGTCCCTGCTGCTGCCGACGGCGGACGCGCTGCTGCAGGAGCATGACTTTGCGCCGCGCGATGTGGAATTGTGGGCGGCGGGGCTTGGCCCTGGCAGTTACACCGGCATCCGTGTCGGCATCGCCGCCGCGAAAGGTTTCGCGCTGGCCACGGGCCGGCCGCTGGTGGGCGCGGGCAGCGTCGAGGCGCTGGCGCTGGAGCATGGCCACGACGGCGCGGTGGCGGTGATTGTGGACGCGCGGCGGGGCGAGTTCTACTTTTCGCTGACCGTGGCGGGCCAGACCATCGTGCCGTTGCAGATTGTGGCGCTGGACGTGTTGCCGGGATTGGTGACGCAGCCTGCGCCGTTCATCGGGCCAGAGATCAAACGCTACGAGGCGCGGATCGCGGCCCGGCTCGGCGCACGCGCGGCGTTCCCGCCGGCGAACGCGCATCCGAGGGCGGCGTTCGTGGCGGAGCTGGCGGAGAAGAAGTTTGTCGCGCAGGGCCGCGGCGATGAGAAGATTGAGCCGATTTACCTGAGGCAGACGACGTTTGTGAAGTGGAAGGGGTGATGGAGTAATGGGATTGATTGATTTCATCCAGTTACCCAATACTCCACCACTCCATTACTCCAGTCATTGATGAACCCGACGGAACTCTATCGCACCTGGGTTGAAGTCAGCTTCGATGCGCTCCGCGGCAACCTGGCGTGGATCCGCCAGCGGGTCGGGCGGCGCGTGAAGATCATGGCGGTCGTGAAGGCCGACGCCTACGGCCACGGCCTGCCGCAGATCGCCGGCGCGCTCATGCAGGGCGGCGTGGACATCTTTGGCGTGGCAAACCCGCACGAATCGCTTGGCGTGCGCGCGGTGGGCGGTGGCTGGCCGATTCTGCTCTTGAGCGCGAGCCTGCCGGCCGAGGTCGAGGCGATTGTCCGGAACAACATCATGCCGACGCTCGGCTCGCTGGACGAAGCGCGCTGGTTCCAACGCGAGGCGGCCCGCCAGAAGAAGACGGTGCCGGTCCACGTGAAGGTGGACACGGGCATGGGCCGGCTTGGTTTCTGGCACGAGGACGCCGTCGCGCCCATCCGTCGCATCGCGGCGATGAAACACCTGCGTCTGCAGGGCATCTACACGCATTTCCCGTCGGCCGAGGATGACGTGGAGTTCTCGACGGAGCAGGTCGCGAAGTTCCGCGCGCTGTTGCGGCGGCTGCGGCGGCGCGTGCCGCTGCGTCATGCCGACAACTCGGCGGCGCTGCTGAACGTGCGCGGCAAAGCGGCGCAACTCGGCCCGCTCTTCAACGTCGTGCGGCCCGGCCTGTTGATGTATGGCATCGTGCCGCCGGGATTGCCGCGCGTGCCGCAAATCCAGCCGACGCTGAGCTTCAAGAGCCGCGTCAGTTTCCTCAAGCGCATCACGGCGGGCCGCAGCATCAGCTACGGTCGCACCTACACCGCAGACCGGCCGATGCGCGTCGCGGTCGTGGCGGCGGGCTACGGCGATGGCTACTCGCGCGACCTCTCCAACCGCGCCGAGGTGCTCATCCGTGGCCGGCGCTGCCGCGTGCTTGGTCGCGTGACGATGGACCAGACCATCGTGGACGTGAGCGACCCGGCGTTGCGCGGCCTGCGCGTCGGCGAGGAGGTCGTGCTGCTGGGGCGGCAGGGCGGCGACGAGATCACGGTGACGGAACTGGCGGAGCGCGCACGAACAATTCCGTGGGAGATGCTGACGGCGATCACCAAACGGGTGCCGCGGGTCTATATCGGCGCGACCAGCGCGTGAGGGAGAGGATTGGAGTGATGGAGTGTTGGAGAATTGGAGCGTTGGGGATGGCGGAGTTTTCCCATTGCTCCAGCACTCCACTACTCCATCGATTGTCCCAGCTTGTAGAAGCCCACCCGCGCGTTGCCGGTCTCGCTGACCCAGAGCGTCTGGCCGAGGATGTCGAACACGACGCCAACGGGATCATCCAGTCCCTTGGCGGCGGGCTGCGGTTCGCTGGAGGTCGCGTCCGGCTGGCCGATGACCGCGATGGCGCGCAACGGGTCGGATGCCAGGCCGTCATAGACCAGCACGCGGTGGTTGCCGGTGTCGGCGACGAACATCAGCCGATCCGCGTCGGCGAGGGCGATCGCGGCGGGCTTCTTCAGGCCGCTGACGCCGCTGGCGGACTTGATGCTCTTGAAATCCTCCTGCCCGAACACCGCGCAAGCGGCGGCCCCGGATGATTTCGCGCCCGCGTCGAAGACCATGACGCGGTTGTTGCCCGTGTCGGCGACGTAAAGCTGGCCGGCCGCATCCAAGGCGATGCCGGTCGGATTTCGCAACTCGCCGGGAGACGCGCCCGCCTCGAACTGCCAGAAATCCTTTTGCCCGAACACGCCGATGGCGGCGGGATGCCGGGCCAGCTCGGAGATGTCGAACGACACGACGCGGTTGTTGAGCGAGTCGGCGATGAACAACTGCTGGCCGTCGCCGCTCAGCGCCAGCCCGGTCGGCCCGCACAGCCCGCGCGCGCCGGCCCGCGGCTCGCTGTAGCCGAGTTCGGTCTGCCCGATCACGTAGTCGGCCGGTTGGAACGTCTGCAGTTTCCGCGTGCTGAAGAAAAGGACGCGGTTGTTGAGAAAATCGCTCACCCACAGGCCGTCGCGGGTCGCGTCGCAGGCGATGCCGGTGGGATGCGCCAGCCCGCAGCCGTTCGGCGTCGGGGTGTCCATGCCGTTGACCGCCGTCCGGTCCGCGTCCACCTGTCCGAAGACCGCCAGTGGCGCGGCACCGGTCAGTCCGCTCTGGCTGTTGTAGCCATAGACGAGCACCCGGTTGTTGGCGGAGTCGCAGAGGAAAATCCGGTTGTGGACCGTGTCTAGCGAGACGGGGCCGCCAGAAAACTCCGCCACGCCCGGCGGCGGGTCGCCGGGGCCGTAGCCGGAGCTTGGCGCCGGGGCAAGGGCCACAGCGAGGGCAAGAGTTAGTGAGCGCGCACTCATTCGCAATTGAACACGTCAGTGCGCCGGAGTCTAGGAGGCGGAACGGGGCCGGTCAAGGGCTGTGACGACTTGATAAAAAGCCGGGACGGGACGTTCGGTGCCCATCGGGCACTTG
>DYDC01000196.1 GCA_020718125.1 Methylacidiphilum sp.
CTTACAGCCTTCATCCACTGAAAACAGCGAGGAACCGCCAGAGACTAGTTAAAGACCGGCTCCATGTCCCACTTCCAACTGGCATACTGTTGCGCGAACGACACGTGGGAGGACGTGTTGGTGTCATTGCCATTGACCCAATCGCCGGCCACCAGCGCCAGTTCGGGGTTCAGCGTGGCAATCTTCTCGGCGATGGTGCGCAGGTAGGTGCTGACGCTGTTGGTGGTGGAGCTTTTTTCACCCCGGGTGTCGCCCAGCATGGCGAAGGACCAGTCGGGTTGAAGCGCCGGGGCATACAGAAAGCACGCAGCCGCCCACACGACGGCTCTCGGAATCAGTTTCGTGTTCATGGATGAAGACCGGATTTGCAGACGCGCACAAGGCTATGTCTTGGCCGCTGCCTGTGCAGGCAATTGAGGATGGGGCGCGACAGCGGATGGTTGAATTTTTTTGCGTGTCCCCCTAGAGTCGGCGCCTCATGCAATCGGAAGATTCACAAGCCACCTCGGTATCCGAACTGGAACAGGCGCTCGACAGCTTCGACCTCGCAACGCGAAAGACCGCGCTCGTGCGGCTGTGCGGGCTGGCGAAACATGATCCCGGCCTGTGGCCGCCGTCGAAGCCGGTCCTCAACCTGCATTGTCATACGTTCTACTCCTACAACGCCTGCGGCTACTCGCCGTCTTCGTTTGCATGGCGGGCGCGCAAGGCGGGACTGGCTGCGGGAGGCGTGGTGGATTTCGACGTGCTCGATGCGATGGAGGAGTTCTTGGAGGCGGGACGGCTGGTCGGGCTGAAAACCTGCGTGAGCGTCGAGACGCGCGTGTTTGTGCCGGAGTTTGCGACGCGGGTCATCAACTCGCCGGGCGAACCGGGCATCGCCTACCACATGGGCGCCGGGTTTACGTCCCTGCCGCAGTCGGACAGCGGGAAATCGTTTCTCGATTCGATGCGCCGGACGGTGGAATCGCGCAACCGTGACCTCGTCGCGCGGGTGAACACCTTCACCAAGCCCATCGAGCTGGACTACGATGGCGACGTGCTGCCGCTGACGCCGAAGGGCAACGCCACCGAGCGCCACATCTGCGAAGCCTACGAACGCAAGGCGGCGAAGATGTTCCACGGCAAAGCCGCGCTGGCCGCGTTCTGGAAGGAGAAGCTCGGCGATTGTCCGGCGGACAGCGTAAAGTTGCAGGCGCTGATCCGCTCCAAGACGATGAAGCGCGGCGGCATCGGCTACGTGCAGGCGGGCAAAGGCTCTTTCCCGCTGATGGCGGACATGAACCGCTTTGTGTTGGAGTGCGGCGCGATCCCAACGATCGCATGGCTGGATGGCACGACTGACGGCGAGAAGGCCATCGAGGAATTGTTCGAGGTCGCAAAGTCCACCGGCGCGGCGGCATTGAACATCATTCCCGACCGCAACTACACACCGGGCGTGAAAGACCAGAAGGTGAAGAACCTCTACGACGTCGTCGCGCTCGCCGAGAAGCATCATTTCCCGGTCATCGTCGGCACGGAGATGAACGCGCCAGGGAACAAGTTCGTGGATTCGTTCGAGACGGCGGAACTCGCGCCATTGGTGCCGGTGTTCCTGAAGGGCGCGCACATCGCGTATGCGCATTCCGTGTTGCAGCAGCAAAGCGGGAAGGGCTACCTGAGCGCGTGGGCGCAGAAGACGTTCCCGACCGTCGAGGCGAAGAACGAGTTCTACGAGAAGCTGGGCCGCGACTTGCGGCCAGCCAATGAGGACTGCTTGCGCGGTCTGGCCGCCGGCGCGACAGCGGCGCAGATGTTGGCGAAGATTCATTGAAGGCGATTTATGGCAACTACCATTCCCAAACAACAACGAGCCTTGCAGTTGGTCGGCCCCGACCAGTTGCAGATCAACGACAACAAGCCCGTGTTCGAGCCGGGGCCTTATCAGGTTCTGGGGCGGATCGAGGTCGCGGGTTTGTGCTTCTCCGACCTGAAGCTGCTCAAGCAGTTCAACGGTCACCCGCGCAAGTCTGAAATCGCGAGGGGCATTGACAAGGCTATTCTCGGCGAGATGCCGAACTACGTCCCCGGCGACAAGCCCGCCGTGCCCGGTCATGAGACGGTCGTGCGCATCGTCAAGACCGGCGACAAGGTGAAGACCGTGAAAGTCGGCGGGCGCTATCTGGTGCAGACCGATTATCGCTGGCTGCCGACGACCGGTTCCGCGTCGGCGTTCGGTTACAACTTCGAGGGCGCGCTCCAGGAATACGTGCTGATGGACGAGCGCGTCATCATCTCGCCCGACGGCGAATCCATGCTCATCCCCGTCCCCGATGACTTGTCATCATCGGCGTTGGCGCTGGTTGAGCCGTGGGCCTGCGTTGAGGACGCCTACGTGGACAAACAGCGGCAGACGCTGAAAACCAACGGCAAGATGCTGGTGGTGGGCGAGACGCGGGTTGACCCTAAGCGCCTCGACAACCTGTTCAAGCGTTACGGCAAGCCGGCGGACATCTCGTGGAAGACCGTGGCGGAAGTGGAAGGTCTCAAGGACGCCAGCTTCGACGACGTTGTGTGTTTCGGCGCGAACGCTGAAGCGGCGACGAAACTGTTTTCAAAGGTTGCCGTGCACGGGCTGTTCAACATCGTCCAGTGCGGCGGCAAGTTCGGCAAGCCGGCGCTGTCCGCCATCGGCCGTGTCCACTACGGCGCCATCCGTATCATCGGCACAACGGGCGGCGATCCCGCTGACTCGATGACGACGATTCCCGCGACGGCGGAGGTCCGCGCAAACGACAAGGTGAACATCATTGGCGCGGCCGGCCCGATGGGCACGATGCACGTCATTCGCGTTCTGTGTCTTGGCTTGCCCGGCGTTGCGGTGTTTGCGGGCGATGTCAGCGGCGAACGCCTGGCCGTGATGCGGAACATCACCGACCCGTTGGCGAAGAAGAACAACGTCGTCCTGCACGCCTACAATCCAAAGACCGACAAGCTGTCCGAGAAGTTCGACTACACGGTGCTGATGGCGCCCATTCCGGCGCTGGTGGTGGCGTCCATCCCGGCCGCTGCCCCGGGCGGGATCATCAACATCTTCGCCGGCATCGCCGCGCACGTCACGGCGGAGATTGATCTCGATGCCTACATCGAGAAGCGCCTCTACTTCATTGGCACCAGCGGTTCGACGCTTGAGGACATGAAGCTGGTGCTGGAGAAGGTTGTCGCGCGCAAGTTGGACACCGACCTGTCCGTTGCCGCGGTCGCGGGCCTCGACGGGGCGATTGACGGCATCCGCGCCGTGGAGAAGAACTCGATGGCGGGCAAGATTCTGGTTTATCCCCAATGCCGCGGCTTGAAGCTGACGCCGTTGACAGAACTGGGCAGCAACGTGCCGCTCGACAACGGCCAGTGGAACAAAAAAGCCGAACAAGCATTACTGGAGCAATTCAAGAAATGATCAACGTGGATTTGAAGGACCGCATCGCCATCGTCACCGGCGGCGCACAGGGGCTTGGGCAGGCCATCTGCGAGCGCCTTGCCAGGGAAGGCTGCCACGTCGTCGTGGTGGACGTGAACGAGCAGGGCGCTCAAGCTACCGCCACGGAAATCGCCAAGGCGACCGGCCGGCGCGTCGTTGGCCGGAAAGTGGACGTGACGCAGGAGGCGCGGGTCCAGGCGCTGTTCGATGACACGGTGAAGGATTTCGGCCGGGTGGACATCGTCGTGGCCAATGCCGCGATCCTCATCGCCGGGCCGATCGCCGAAGCCGACGCCGAGAAGTGGCGCGCGGTGATGAACGTGAACCTGTTCGGCTACTTCCTCACCACGAAGCACGCCTGCCGCGTCATGCAAAAACAGGGCGGCGGCTCGATCATCAACATCAACTCCAAGTCCGGCAAGAAAGGCAGCGCCGCCAACTCGGCCTACGCCGCGAGCAAGTTCGGCGGCATCGGCCACACCCAGAGCGTCGCGTTGGAAATGGCCCGCCACAACGTCCGCTGCAACGCCATCTGCCCCGGCAACCTGCTCGAATCGCCGCTCTGGACACACCCCGAGAAAGGCCTCTTTGTCCAATATCTCCGCGCCGGCAAAGTCCCCGGCGCGAAGAACATCGAAGACGTCCGTCAGAACTATGTCAACCAGGTCCCGATGCGGCGCGGCTGCAGCTACGAAGATGTCTGCAACGCCGTCGTCTTCCTCGCGTCCGACGCCTCTGCCTACATCACCGGCATCGCACTCAGCGTGACCGGCGGACAGGAAATGAACTGAAGCCCGACCATGAAAAAAGAAAAAATCCAGGAACTCCTCAAACTCTCCCACGAACTCGGCCGTGAAGACCGCGGCCTCGCCATCCTCGGCGAGGGCAACACTTCCGCGCAGGTGAGCGTCGAGACGTTTTTCGTCAAAGCCAGCGGCACTTGCCTCGCCACGCTGAGGGAGGAAGACGTGGTTGAGTGCAGAATGTCCAGGTTGCTGCCGCTGCTGGACGAGGAGAGCATGACCGACCAACAGATCGAGGAAGCCTTGATGGCCGCGCGGGTGGACCCGAAGGCGAAAAAGCCGTCCGTCGAGACGACCTTCCACGCCTACCTGCTCTCGTTGCCGGGCATCAACTTCATCGCCCACGGCCACGCCACGACCGTCAACCAAATCCTGTGCTCCCCGCGTGCGAAGGCGTTCGCCGAAAACCGGCTTTTCCCCGACGAGATCGTCTGTTGCGGCATTGCATCGGTCTTCGTCCCCTACACCGATCCCGGCTTGAAACTGGCGCAGACCATCCGCCGCGAGACCGAAGTGTTCATCAAGAAACACCAGCGTCAGCCGCGCGTCATCTTGATGCAAAACCACGGCGTCATCACCCTCGGCGCGACTTGGCAGGCCGCCCTCTCCGCAATCCTGATGGCCGAAAAGGCCGCCAGGGTCTTTGTCGGCGCCGCCGCCCTCGGCGGCCCGGTCTTCTTCACCGAAGAGAACGTCCAGCGCATCTCCGGCCGTCCCGACGAACTCTATCGTCAACGCGCGTTGAGCCAGTGATATGAACGCATGAAGCTGCCATGAAGGACCTGGTTGGCCAGAAACTCGGCGGTTATGCCATCATCGAGGTGCTTGGAACTGGAGGGATGGGCGCTGTGTTCAAGGCCCGCCAGCCAGTGCTGGATCGGCTCGTCGCGCTCAAGGTCATCGCGCCAGCGGTGGCAAAGAATCCCGGCTTTGTCGCCCGCTTTCAACACGAGGACAAGGCCGCCGCACGGCTGAACCATCCGAACGTCGCATCTGTTCACCCGGCAGGGGAGGACCGCGGGATTCACTTCATTGTGGAGGAATTCGTCGAAGGCGGGAACCTGCACGAACGGCTCGCCCGCGACGGACGCACGGACCCGCAGGAGGCCTTGGCGGTTTGCGTGTTTGTAGCTGATGGGCTGAAGTATGCATGGGACGAGGCGCGCATCATCCATCGTAAACATCGAGGATATGTCCCGCCGGTGGTTGAAACTAGCGGTGGTGCATCG
>DYDC01000197.1 GCA_020718125.1 Methylacidiphilum sp.
CCTCAACGCCTGGCACCGCTCCAGAAAACGGGAGTTTCCGGCCAGAGACTAGTTACGCGTCATCTTCGATATCCTCCTTTCCTTAGTGCCTAACGCCGCACCTGAACCTCGGCGCGGAGCGCGCCGTAGTGTTCCAAGCGCTTGTTGGACGGTCTCTATTCCGATTCCCGGAAATGGTCTTCCCGGTACTTCGAGAAGTAGTAGAGGACAGACCGACGGGCGATGTCACGCATGACGGCGACCATCTCGTCAACCGTCCACTTGGCGGGCCGGAAGTAGAAACTGCCTCGGTTGAACTTCCCACCCTCCTCGTTGTGCAGGTAGGTCTTGTTCAGTTTTCCGAACATGGCCATCGTGCTAACCCGATCCAGAATTGAGGAATCGGGGTTGAAGTCGCACCCGTACCCGAAGCAGACGAAGGGGAAGATGGACTCGCGCATCAGCGCAGCGCGAAGCCCGATGAGATTCTTCCCCAGCCGTTCGATGGCGTTGCCCTTCGCCTGCTGGGGCAGTCCTTCCTGTGCTCGCAAGTCGTTTGTGCCTTGGTTCTTCACCTCGGCAATCAGGATGGGATACGAGAGCTCGTCGTCCTGCTTCCCTTGGATGTACAGGATGCCGCCGTCAGGTCGGATGGAACTGCTGTCGAAGTGGTAATGGAACTCCACATCGGGATGGGTGTGGCGGAGTTCCGCCACAATGTCTTTGAGGTGCCACTGCTTCCCATGGACAAGCGAGATCTTGCGTCCGAACTCATCCGTCAAGTGCTCGACAACCTGACGGAGAACTTGAATAACGTCCGGCTCCTGCTTCTTGGACGTGACATTGATGATCGTTCCGGCCCGTTGCTCACGGAGTTGGTGTTTGCGCGCCATAGGGTTCCATCGCTCCTTCAAACAACATGAGTTGTGCTTGCTTCTCGATCACATACTCCGGATGCCCATTCAGAACCGTCTCTTCCTTCGAGTGCACGGTATTGCGCAGTTCGTCAACCGAGACGTCTGACGCGCGGTGCGTGTCGAGTACAACGACAAACTCAACGTTCATCGGTTTGTCCGAGAACCGCTGAGAACTGACGCGATAGCGTTTGTAGCCTCGCATCTCGATCCTGACGTGGCCGCGGCCGATGTTGGCGGCCAGCATCTCCTCAAGCGGTATCGTGCCGTCGGTACTGTAGCTGGTCAGAATGAACCGTGCGTTCAGTGTCTCGATCAGTTTCCGGTACGCCCTCGGCGCCTCGTCGGCGTAGTTGTACGCGCTCCTGCGTTCGGTTCGCCAGTCCAGGCGTATGGCCGATTTGGTGCCCGGTGTGATGGTCGGGCTGAGTTCAGGCTGATCCCAAAGCGTGACGGTATTCAGCACGTGGTAGTTGCTCCCGTAGGGGTGCTGATTGTAGGGCGGATCGAGGTAGGCAACGTCAGTTTCCTCGTCCTGTAGGGCGACGGCCACGCTCTGCGCATCGTCGCAAAGGACATCGTTCTCCAGGGCGTTGTCGAAGAACACCGCTGGCGAAAGCGAGAGGTCGCCCGCAATACGATACAACGCTGTTCCCGTCTGCCCGCCCCAGCCATTGTGGAATCCCTTGAAAACGCCGCTTGTGTTGCTGGTATAGCAAGCCTGGTAAAGAAGCGGCGCGAGAAGGCAATCCTCCTCGCGTCGGTCAATCGCGCCAGAGTGCCGCCAATCAAGAAGTTGCGTCCGAATGGCGTCAATCCGCATCCCGTTCTTCCGCATGTAGAACATCCGGTCAACGTCGACGTCAAAGTGGCTATCGTCTCGGGGACAAAGGTGGTTCGTAATCCAATCGACCTTGCCCGGAAGTGCGTTTAGGGCTTCAATCGCTGCCTCGTAACCTCCGAGCGCAGCGAAAGCCGGGGCCTGGTTGCAGCCAATGTAGCAGTTGTTTATGACCCGGCTGTATGGCTCCCAATCGTTTGCGATAACCCGGTAGCCGATGGTCTTTGCCAGCCGCGCAACGACGCCGCTGCCCGCGAACATGTCAAGGAACGTGGGGGTCTCTCCCCTCGTCGTGTGCTTGAGTCCTTCGGCAATAAGGTCAAGCAACTTCCGCTTGTTGCCGATGTACGGGATCAACTGGTTGAACACGAAATCCGTTGTTCGGACGGCCGCATGCCTTCTTCTGATGTATGTCGTTCCTGCAATCACTGTTCACCTTCGTGTCCGTACCGTAGCACCCCGCCCCGTCCTTGGCGACTCCCGTCAGTAATGTCTCTTCTTCCGTCCAACGCCCGCGCTCAGCCGCGCGGGATTGACCGACGCGAAGCGGCGGGCAATACAGCGTCGTGCTGCAGCGCGTTGTTCGACGCTCCTACTCCCAATAGAACGGATCCTCAAACATCGGTGCGCGCTCGTCCCGCTCTGAGATGCATCGGGTTGGACACGCCACACATGCCTCTGTCTGCGAATCCCATGCTTTCGCAATGACCATGAGCACCTGATCGACGAGGCGATCACCAATCTCCGGTAGGAACCCCTCGATCTCCTCGTATCCGATGCACACCTGCGGAATCCGCCCCGCGAGCTTCTCGAGAATCTGTGTTTTCATGTGCTTCGCGTAGTGCACACAGAAGTCGCCTATACGAGCATCGTCCACGCCCTTCCCTGTGAGACGTTTCTTCAATCGCTTTTCCCGGTGGATGAAGCTTTCGGTCTCTTGGGCAAACTCGAAGAGGAACCAGTTCAGCTTCGTTTTCTCGGCATCGGTCGAGAAGAACCTGTCCGGCGAGACGAAGTGTTTGCGGGGGCCATTCACGGGAGGCTTCTCACTGGGCATTCTCGTGTCTCTCTTCATTCGTAACTACTCAGGTGCCCGCCCGCCATGGGCGGGCACCTGAGGGAATTGGCGACAGCCAATCCCGTGAGCACAGAGCATAGTCTGCCCCACACGAACGCAACAGAAAAATAGTTCGTTTTTTGGTAACTGCTCAGGTAGCCACCCCAAAGCGGGCGGCTACCTGAGCAGTTACCTTCATTCTCTTCGTCGAACGCCACGGGTGAGCGGCGGCCTGAAGCCGCCGCGTTGGGGAAGCGAGTCAAGCCTGAGTGGAGCGGTGTCGCTGTGCGCGGCGATTTCAGGCCGATGGGGCGCGTGCAGACTGTTACCGCTCCCAAACACATCCCCCCGTTGCTTGCACGCCGCCCTCAACGCATGGCACCGCTCCAGAAAACGGGAGTTTCCGGCCAGAGACTCATTATCGCCGAGGCGGGTAATATGGCCTGGCCGGTGCCGCGAACGGCCCGGTCGAGAGACTCTTGATCAGTTCGTCGTTGAGATAGCCGAGCGCGAAGAACAAGTTGCCGTGCGTCGCGTGGTCGCGGCACATGTCGAGTTGCGAGCGCACGAGGTCGGGGTCGCGCGGCACGGCTTTGCCGTCCTTGCGCGAGTAGATGCTGAGGCCGGGGATGATGCGCTCCATCTGCGGATCGGCCGCGCGCCACTCCGCGAACGCCTTCGCCAAGTCTTCGTTTTTCTCCGTGTAGGCCATCGGCAACACGTAGTCAATGCAGCCCTCGCGCAGCCAGCCATACCAATCCTGGCAGACCCTGTCGGCGTGTTCTTTGTTGTAGAACACCGCAGCGTTGACCCACGCGCGGGGCTTGAGCTTCTTCGCGCCTTTGTAAACCGCGCGCACCAGTTCGGTCACGGTCCACGTGCGATACTCGGCCCACTTCTCCATCCGCTGGCGTTCCTTCGCGGCGTCCATCGGCGGGCCGGGCTTCAACACGTCCTGGTCGGCTGCGGGCGAGATAACTTTCCTGTCGTGGAAATATCCCGCAGACACACGCAGGCCAGTCACCCGCTGCAACGGCGCGTGTTTGATCGAGAGCGCCGGCCCGTCCACGAACAGACAGTGGCCGCCAGCGCGCACGAAACTTTCCAACCACGTCGTCGTCTCCTCGCTCATCAGGTATTGGCCCGCGAGCACGACCGTTCCACCCTCCGGCACCTTCGCCAGCACTCTCTCATCTATCAGCTTCGCTGGAAAACCGAGTCCCTTCAGCCACACACGCACACCCTCCTCCTTGATCGGGCCATACTTCGCCGCCGTCTGTGTCGTGTTGAGTTGATACGTGTTCTCCGCTGTCGCGCCGAAGCGTTTCATCGTGTCCTCCACGAAGTTATCCAGTGCCCAACAGGAACGGCCCGCCGCCTGCCAGTTCACCAACACCGCTTCGCCAGCATCAAGCTGGTTGACCGTGATGGCCGGCACGCCGTGGTCGAACGTCGCGAGCACCTTCGCCGTCGTCTGCTTGCCGAGCGGGTTTGAGACGATGTCGAGTAGCACGGGGAATCGCTCCTCGGAACGCTTCATCGGACGGAAGCCGTATTTCTGCTCGAACTCGTGCTGGCAGTGATCGCAGTCGCAGATGACCTGGCCGGAATAGCGGATGTAGTCGAAGTGCAGGCCGTCCACGTCGTAATTCTTCAGGCACTCCAGCATCAGGTCGCGCTGGAAGTTGCGCACCACCGGCTTGCCGAGGTCATACCACGCCTCGCCGCCACGATCGCCTCGCAACTGCCAGTCCGGATGCAGCGTGAACACGCCGTGTGTCGCCGGGCCGCCGTATTCGCCGTTGACAAACCACGCATGCACCGCGATGCCGCGTGCGCGGGCGAGCTTCACAAGATTGCCGAGCGGGTCGAAGCCCTCCGGCACGTCGCCGGCCATCGGTGAGAGCTTGCTCTTGAACCACGCCGTCCCGCCGCGATACCAGACCAGCGGATAGACGACGTTGAGATGCGCCGCAGCGATCTTGCCGATCCACTCGTCAGCGAGTTGCGGCGTCCTGTATTGCTCCGGGTGCAGCCAGATGCCGCGGTGTTGGACGGTCTCGCCAAAGCAGGCTGAAACGGCGAGCAGCAATGCCAGCAGATGGGTTTTCATATTGGAACCTCCGGTAACGGTTTTGCGGAACCTTGTTGAGGGTTGTGGTTCGGTGTTTTGTCTGGTTTCAGTCATGGCGACTCCTTCGGTGGTTGGTTTCATGGTGTTGACTCTTTTTGTTTGGCCGCCAACATCGCTTCCGCTGCCGCACTCCGATACGCGCTGTCGGCAAAAGAGCGGGATATGTCCCGCCGATAGTTGAAACTAGTGTTGTGTAACAGCGTCGGCTTTACAGTGATTCGGCGCGAAAGACTGTAAAGGCTTCTCAGTTACACAACACTAGCGGTGGTGCATTGGTTGTTTAGGTTGCTTGTTGTTGAGAGTCAAGAGTGGCTTTGAGGGCGGCTTCGAGCGCGGGGAGCGCGGTGTGGCCTTTGATGCGTTGGAAGTGGCCTTCAGCCCACAGCAGAACGCCGGCGGCCCAGCGCTTGGCCTTATGTTGTCCGCGCCAGTGGCTCACTCGCGAGGTCCACGCTTCACAGCGGGCGAAGGCGCTTTCGATCATGTTCGTGCTCG
>DYDC01000005.1 GCA_020718125.1 Methylacidiphilum sp.
ATGGCCGGCGCGCTGGGGCTGTTGCGGCGCATTCGCTCAATGCAAACGTCGTGAGATAGATTGATTTCCAGCCGGCTGCGCGTGTATTTTTGCGCCCGTCACAAGATCAATAAAACCATTTCAAGGAGGAATTGCTCATGACGATCAAAGTCAGCAAGATTCACGTGTGGGCGGCGGAGATTCACGATCAACCCGGCGGGCTGGCGGGCGTGCTGGGGCCGTTGGGCGAGGCGGGCGCAAACCTCGAGTGTGTGATCGCGCGGCGCAACGCGGCCAGGCCCGGCGCCGGCTCGGTGTTTGTCACGCCGTTGAAGGGCAGGAAGGTGATGGCGGCGGCAACGGCGGCCGGGTTCCGCGAAACCGGGAGGATTGTGACGCTGAAGGTGGAAGGCCCGAACGTGGGCGGCCTCGGCGCGAAGATCACGGCGGCGGTCGGCGCGGCGGGTGTGAGCCTGCGCGGTTGTTCGGCGGCGGTGATCGGCAACAAGTTCGTTTGTTACATCGGATTCGACGGCGATGACGACGCGAACCGGGCCGCGGCGGCCATCAAGAACATGGGCAAGAAGAAGCCGTCCTGTGGTTGCGCGTGCGGCTGCTGAGGCTTGGCGGGAAACGTTCACTGGAGCGCGCCGTCCGTTCCAGCGGCTGCGTCAGCGGTTCTCCGGCACGCCCGTGGCGGCGGGTGGCGGCAACGAAAGGGAATACTCATGATTGCATCCCCTGAACTCGTCTTGTTCGCCATCCAAGCCGGCCTGCGTCTCTATGGCGCCGCCCGGAAAGCGTATGTGGACGGCACGCGTGACCGGTCGCTGGTGTTACCGCTGCCGCGCGCGCCGGGCGTGGGGTTCGATTCCGCCTACATGTGGTTCACAGACACGCCGCAGGGGCAAGACATCGCGCAACGGCATACCCGGATTCAGAAGCTCCTCACCGCCTCGCCGCAGTCGGATGACGAGAAATCGGAACTGGTGGATCTCTACCTTGCCTTCCACGGCGACGCCGCCACCGAGGCGGGGCGCGGCCAGTTCTCCCGCGAGGAACTCGGCGCGTTGCTGACGATCCGGCAGTGGGCCAAAGGCGAGCCGGGCGCGTCTCCCTCGGCGCTGCAGCAGACAGCCGGCGCGCTGATCGAGGTGGCGGTGGATTACTTTGCCCAGGTGCCGGGCGCGATTTCCGCCAAACGGCCCGAAGGCCGCGCGTTGCTGGCGTTCCTGCGGGAAATAGACAGGATCAAGTTTGCCGAAATGCCGGCGCCCTCCGTCGCCGGCAACCTGTTGGTGGCGGTGCTTGACAGCGTGTCGGCCAACCCCGGCCTGATCAGCGGCGGGCAGAACGAAAAACTGTTCATCCAGAACACCACGCGCGCGATGGCGGCCGCGGCGAACGAGCATCTGAAGGACGCGTCTTCAGAAAGGCAGGACGAGGCGGTCGTGTGGCTGCAAATCCTCAGTGGCGCCATCTTGAAAGGCGGGGCCGAAACGGTGCTGGCCAACCCGGTGCGGTTTCTGGGCGTGAAGCCCGGCGCGGAAACAGCCGTGGTGGCCGAAGTCGGCCGCACGATTGCGGATCTTCTGATCGGCCCGCAAGGAGCGGACTTCACGCGGCTGCTGTCTGCGCATGGCGTGGACAAGCTGGTCAAGTCATCGCTGGACGCGGTGGCCAGGAACCCGGACATCCTGCGCCTGCACCACCAGGGGTTGAAGAACATCCTCATCGAACTGGCCCGGACGGTGTCAGGATTCCAGAAGCGGCTGTCACCGGACTTGTTGCCCCGGATAGCGCCGCTGGTGCTGCAGAAGACCGCCGAGAACCTCGATCTCGTCTGGGGAAAGGATTCCTCCGACCCGAAGCAACATCTGCTCATTACAGCCGCCCGCTCATTGCTGACAGAGATCGCGCGGGCGCCCGCCAACGACCACCAGTGGCAGCCGGACTTTACCGCCGCGCAGGTGCTGGAAGTTGCAGAAACCGTGTTCGACGAGGTGATTGACAACCCGGCGTGGCTGGTCAAGGAAGCCGGCGAAGCCAACGACACACTGGGAGCGGCCATCGCGGCGATCCTGGCTTCGCTTCGCAAGTTGGACGGGCCAAAGCTCTCACTGGCCACGGGCGTCGCCGTGTTGAAATCGGGCCTCCTGGCCGTATCGCGGCGGGCATCGTTCCTTCGGAAGACCGGAGACGGCCCCAACGCCGGCCGCGCGATCACAGTGGCGCTCGATGCCATTTTTCAGGCCATGTCCGGCGGCAGCGCCACATCGGAAGGCCAATGGCAGCTTGCGCGCAACTCCACCATCACCGCTGTTGTCGGGTTGGTTCTCGGCCAACTGGCACGACGCGGCGTCGAGACGCGACATTTGCAGGCATTGCGGGAGGCCCTCCAGGGCCTGTTGCAGCCTGACGGCACGTTGGACTTGGAGGCGTTCGGCAAACAACTGGCTGACAAACTCGATCGCGCTGTTTAAGGAGGTTCCATGCACCCATCACTCCATCGGATCGTTTCCCCGGCTGTGCTGCTGGCGCTGCTGGCACTCACAGGCTGCGCCGCGCACCGCATCCGCGAGGCCCAGGACGCTTTCAGTCGCGCCGCCGCCCTGGAGAATCGCGGGCTGGATGTCACCGCCCCAGCCCAGGCCGCGCTGCTGGACAACTCATCCGCTGCGGGTGATTACCGGCGCGCCTTGAGCCTCGTCAACGAATCGTTGGCCAAGTCGCGGGACAGACTGCAGCAGGACCAGCTTGAAGCGACCGCGCTGATGCTCAAAGCCCTGTGCCTCTGGCGGCTTGCCGATCTCGAAGACGACCACGCCGCCGGCGAGCAACTGAGCCATGTGATTACCGCCATCCACGACCGTGCCAACTCCAACAAAGCGCCCCCATTGACGCTGGGCACGCGTGATCGCGTGTTGCTGGCGGCTCTGCCCGGCTTGCGCGACCACGACCGCGGTTTGCGGCAAGTCACCCGCGGGAAAGCCGGGGAGATGTTCTCCAGCGCCTTCAACAAGCTGGACAATTCCTTGAAGCAGGACGATGTCCCGGAGAACCATCCCGTCGTGATCTACATCCGGCTGGCGCAGCTCTCGGTCTGCCGCGCCTGGCAAGCCGCCATCTTCCGGTTCGTGAAAGACACCAGTGAAGCTGCGAAGGCATGTGCCGTGCCTCGCGGGAAATTCCGGGATGTGGTTGGCGCCTTGCGGCCTTGCTGGAAAACCAACGCCGCGCTCAAACGGCAACTTCAAGACCTTGATTTGGCGATGGGCGCGGGCAGCCAGTTCGACTGACGCTCTCTCGCGGCTTTCTTACACCGCGCCGTATTCGTTGTAGGCGGCCTCGCCGTGCTGGGAGAGGTCGAGGCCCGCCACCATCCCCGACGCGCAGCCGAGCACGCTGGGCTTGCCTTTCAACAACCATTCCATCGCAGCCCACCCAAGCGCGGCGGCGGCGGCCGCAAAGCGCGTCGCGGCGAACGCGCCGCTGGCGAGGCTGCCGGCGTTGAAGCCGAACCAGCCGACCCAGAGCAGGCCCGTGCCGATGAGGCTGAGCACGACGTTGTGGGGCATCATCGGCTCGCGCGGGTAACCGAGCCGTTTGCCGGGCAGAAGCGCAAAGACCCGCGCCGAGACGCCGGAACTGATGTGGACGACCGTGCCGCCGGCGAAGTCGAGGACGGGGATCTTGCCGCCGAGCGCCCGGTTGAAAAGGCCGCCCTTGCCCCAGACCACGTGGCAGAGCGGGAAATAAACGATCGTCGCCCACAGGACCATGAACACGACATAGCCGCTGAACTCGATGCGTTCGGCAAACGCGCCGGTGATGAGCGCGGGCGTGATGATGGCGAACATCATCTGGAAGAGCATGAACGTCTGATGGGGGATGGTGGCGGCGTAGTCGGTGTTGGGCGCGGTTTGTGCCTGCGAAGGCGAGGATGGGGTGTGTTTTGACCATTTGCCCTGAAGCGATTTGAGCGCCCCGGCCAAAACAGGGCGCATAGCCTCGCCCGTCCGCTTTCGCCAAGTTCCGCCAAGTTTCAATTTGCAAGCGCCATGCAGTCCGGTTAGTTGTCTGTCCGTGCCCGAACAACGCGCCAACGAAAATTGGGTCAAGGTCAACCTGGGGAGCGGCTTTCCCGGCCTGCCGGGCTGGCTGAACTACGACAACTCCCCGGTGATGCTCGCCGCGAAGTTTCCGCGGCTGCTGAAACTCGCCGTGCGTCTGCGCGTCCTGCCGCCGAAATGGCTGGAGGTGAAATGGCCGCCCATCATCCGCCACGATTGCCGCAAAGGAATCCCGCTCGCGGACAATTCGGTGGACTGCGTGTTCACGAGCCATTTCCTGGAGCACATCCGCCGGCCCGAGGCAGCGCGGGTGTTGAAGGAAAGCTTCCGCGTGTTGAAACCGGGCGGGCGCATCCGCGTGGTGGTGCCGGACGTGCGGAAGCTGATCGCCATCTACCAGTCGGGCCGGGTGGAGCCGGAATACGCCAGCCCGGCCGACGAAGCCGTCCCGTTCGGGCCGGCGGACTGGCTCAGCTCGCAGTTTGGTTCCGGCGAGGTGAACGTGTTGCGGAAGCTGCGGCTGGGGGACTGGTTGATCTACCTGCGCCGCCACCGGTGGATGTATGACCGCGAGAGCATGAGCCTGCTGCTGTCCCACGCGGGTTTCGTCGGGATCGAGGAAAGGAACCCGTTCCAGAGCGCGCTGCCGGACATAAACAAGCTGGACGTGCATCCGCGCGTCAGCCTCTATCTCGAAGCGCAGAAGCCGCCATTGTCCGGTCGTTGAAGGGCCGCGCGGCAAGCTCGCCACTTGCCTTTTGCGGCGGGCTGGCGACATACTGCGCGCCTTGTTTCGACCGGCGGGGTCATGGCTGTCCGTGTCCGACCCAGAAATGGCAAAGAAAAGAAACAAACCTGAGTTTGAGCCGCGCGAACCCTCCTGGCCGTGGGCGCTGGCGCTGGTGGCGCTGGTGGCGCTGGTGTTTTGGAAGTGTTTCGCCTCCGACCAGTTGTTGATGGCCAACGACTCGCCGCTGAGCAACTTCGCGCGCGCGAAGCGGTTGTTGCCCGAAAATTTCATCGGGCACTGGGACTCCAACAACTGGCTGGGCTTGCCGAGCATGATGCAGGCGACGCCCGCCTTTTTCCTGCTCTGCCTGCTCCCGGCCGAAACGTTCGCGCGATGGATCTATCCGATTGAGATCGCGATGTTCGCGGTGCTGGCGTTCTACTGGTTCCGGCGGATGGAACTGATCAACTTCGCCGCGTTTTTCGGCGCCATGGTCATGGCTTTCTGCGGCTCGTATTTCAGCTACATCCTGCCGGGGCACATCAGCAAGTTCGAGATGACCACCTTCGCGATGCTGGCGCTGCTGTGCGTGACGCGGGCCGCCGAGACGGCGCGATGGAGCGACTTCGCATGGTCCGGCGTCGCGCTGGGGCTGGTCATCGTGGCCGCGGTGGACCAGGGCGCGCTGATGGCGTTGTTGCTGACGGTCTGGTTTGCCTTCAGCGTGGCGCGCCGCTGGGCGCGCGCCGAGGAGCGGTTGCACCGCAACTGGGTGCTGGGATTCCTGTTGCTGGTGGCCACCAGCGGCGTCACGGCCCTGCCGATGTTGCGCGCGCTGGCTGGGGCGGGCCTGGCCACCGACATGCCCGGCGCCTCGGACGCTGGCGATTCGGGCGAGCGGGCCTGGAACTGGGCGACGCAGTGGAGTTACCCGCCCAACGAGGTCGTGGACTTGTTCGCGCCGGGCTATCACGGCTGGAAAACCGGCGACCCGCGGGCCCCCTACTGGGGCGCGCTGGGCCGCGCCGCGGAGAATTACCAGTTCGAGTCGCCGGCCGGCCTGATCAAGAAGGTCAACAACCCGGGCATCGCCTCGCAGCTCCTCCAGTTCTGGAATTTCCGGCTCAACAGCGATTTCCACGGCAGCACGACGCTCGTGGCGATCCTGCTCGCGCTGGCGGTCCTGTTGGCGCGCAACGGCCAGCCTGCCGGCGCCGACGACTGGCGCGCGCAGTGGCTCGCGCGCCGCCGGCCCGAACTCATCTTCTGGTTCGTCGTCGCTGCGTTCGCGTTGCTGACCAGTTTCGGCCGGCATTTCCCGCCGTTGTTTCAGTTGCTGCACTCGGTGCCGCCGTTCAACTCGATGCGCAACCCGAACAAGCTGACGGTCATCCTCACGCCCGCGCTGGCCGCGCTCGCCGCCATCGCCATGGACCGGCTGTGGCGCGAGACGGAGCCGGGGAAGGAGGCCTCATGAACCGCCTCGGCCGATACTTCCTCATCGCGTTCGGCGCAGTCCTCGCTGTCTCGTTGCTCTGGATGCTGCTGCTGGCGGTCAATATGGATGGCCGGACGAAGTTCTTTGCCGATGGCGGCTATGACGTGATCATCCCGCCGCATCCGGAGACCGGCGCCAAGGCCTCGCAAACCATCCCGGCCCAGTCGAGCGGCGCGATGTTCAGCCTTTTCGTCTTCACGCTCCTGGCCGGCGGCGCCGTGCTGGTGTTGCTCCGGTTCAAAGGCTCAGCCCGGCCCGGCCTGCGCTACGGCTGCCTCGGCGCCCTCGCGCTGCTGCTCTATGTCGAGCAATGGCAGGCCAACAACCACTTCCTGGATTACTACTCGCCAGCCCAGCTCTACGCCGACCACCCTGTTTTCCAAAAACTGCGCGCCGCGCCCGGCCGGCCGCGCGTGGCACTGTTGACGCGCGCCGGCTTCTACAACGCCTGGCTCAGTCTGTCGTTCCCTTATTACGACATTGACTCGGTGGACATCCCCGCCGCGTCGCGCCCGCCGGCCGACTACGTCGCCTTCTTCGGCGCGGTGGATCGAGTCCCGGCGCGCAAATGGGAACTCTGCTCCGTCCGCTACGTCCTTGGCCCGAAGGACCAGGGCCAGCAGTTGTTCCAGTCGCAGGGCGTGGACAAGCTCTCCAACGTCGCGATCGAGTTCGATTCACAATTCGGCAAGCAGGCCCTTTTCGAATACACGCGCGCCCTGCCGCGCGCCTCGATGCTGCACCGCTGGGAGACCTTTGCGGAGCCGGAAAAGGCGCTCGCCCGGCTCGTGGACCCGAAGTTCGATCCGCAGACCACCGTGGTGCTCACGCTGAAGAATGAACCGAAGCTCAAGGCGGATCCCAAGGCGCCCCCCACGACGCCCGTGGAGATCGCGAGCTTCGAGCAGACCCGCGTCGTCTTGCGCGCCAAGCCTCGCGCGGCGGGCATCCTGCTGTTCAACGACCGTTTCGATCCCGCCTGGAGCGTCACGGTGGATGGTTTCCCGGCGGAGATTCTCCGGGCCAACTACATCATGCGCGGCATCGCCCTGGAACCCGGCGACCACCTCATTGCCTTCCAATACAACGTCCCCACCAGCTCCAAGGTCATCACGTGGGGCGTGTGGGGAATGATCGTGATCGGCTTGATCGCCTCGGGCCTTGGTGCGCTGGGCCGCAGACGCCAGAAATAAACCGGTTCACCGCCCGCGCGTTCATGAACGACCCGGAGAAACCTAATTACGACGTGGTCCTGGTTTCGCCCGCCTCGCGAATGTGCAACCACTATCGGCCCCCGGTGGCGCTGCTCTATATCGCCGGCTACCTGCGCAAGATGGGCTTCAGCGCACGGATCATTGACGTGCCGATGAAGGAAACCGTCCACACGGAGAGTTTCCACGCGAAGTTGCTGGAAACCCTGCGCGGCATCGAGGACCAGATGGTGGAGCAATTCCGGGCGCTGCGCACCCGGATCGTCGGCATCACGTGCTATTGCTCGGAGTATGAGGAGGTCCTGAACATGGCGCGCCGGTTCAAGGCGGCGTCCCCGGACCTGAAAGTGGTTGTTGGCGGCGCGCATCCCACGCTCTACCCGGAGAGCATGTTTGAAGACGCGGACCGGCCGGTGGATTTTGCGGTCATTGGCGACGGCGAACTGACGATGCACGAGTTGACCGCCGCCGTCATGGACGGCCGGGGGGATTTCTCCCAAGTCAAAGGCATCGCCTACTACGACGAGGCCAGACGCCAGATGGTGGAAACGCCCCGGCGCGAAGTGGCCCCCGATCTGGACGCGATCTCGTTCCCCGCCTACGACCTGGTGGACATGGGCTACTACACGACGGCCTCGCCCTACGCCATCAAGGGCCTTCTGCTGCGCGCGACCCACGTCGTGGGCGGGCGCGGCTGCCCGTCGTCCTGCACGTTCTGCGTGGCGAAGAAAGTCCGCAACGTGTCCGGTGGCGGTAAATACCTGCGGATGCGCTCGGCCCGCAGCCTCTTCGAGGAAGTGCGGATGCTGCGCGAGCGCTGCGGCATAGACGCCTTCCTGTTCCAGGACGACCTCTTCACGCTCAACAAGGCCAACGTGCTCGAACTCTGCCGGCTGATGCGCGAAGCCAGGCTCGACATCCCGTGGAGCTGCCTCTCGAAAGCCACCTTGATGGATGAGGAGATGATCCGCCAGATGGCCGAGGCCGGCTGCATCCAGATCGAGTTCGGCGTCGAGCGCGGCAGCGACCGCGCCCTGCGGCTCATCAAGAAAGGCGTCACCGTCGCCAATGTGATCCGGGTCTTCGACCTCTGCCACAAATACGGCATCCGCACCTACGCCAACATGCTCGTCAACCTGCCCGACGAGACCGAGGAGGACCTGCAAGACATCGTCACCCTGCTGACGCGGCTCCAATCGGAGGTCGTGGCCATGAACACCTTCTTCCCCTATCCCGGGACGGAGATCTACGACCTGTGGGACAAGAAGTTCTCGCGCGAAGACCTCCCGCTGCTGAGCTTCGCCCACCCGCGCTGCACGGAGATTCTGCAACGGGCGCGCTTCGCGAAGCACCAGGTGGATTTCATGCAGTGGGGCAACGCCAACATGCGCCGGTTCAACAAACTCTGGCCCTACGTGAAGTTCTACCTCTCCCGCCGTTACTGGAGGACCTTGCTGCGCTCCAAGCACAAGGCCGGCTATCTCAAAGGGCTGCGGCTTCTCACCCGCGAGTTCATCCGGAACAAGTTCTGACCCTCGCAGAATCGGCGCTGCAAAACCGCGCTTGCCGCTCGCCGACCCGCTCGGCTAAGGTTCCGCCCCCGTCTTACCGGACACTGCAATGAAGATTTCATACAACTGGCTGAAGGAGTATGTGGACTTTGACTGGTCGCCGCCGCAGCTCGCGGAGCGGCTGACCTTCTGCGGCATCGAAGTCGAGGGCGTCGAACAGATCGGCGCCAGCTTCGACAAGGTCGTCGTGGCGCGGATCCTTGCCGTTGACAAGCATCCCAACGCCGACAGGCTCACCGTCTGCCGCGTCAACGACGGTTCCGGCGAGCGCCAGATCGTCTGCGGCGCGAAAAACCACAAGGCAGGCGACAAGATTCCGCTCGCCCTGCCCGGCGCGGTGCTGCCCGGCGACTTCAAGATCGAGGTCGGCAAGCTCCGCGGCGTCGAGAGCCAGGGCATGATGTGTTCCGCGAAGGAACTCGCCATCGCCGGGGACGCCGAGGGCCTGCTCATCCTCGACCCCTCCGCCCGTGTCGGCGCGCCGATCAGCGAAGTCCTCGGCGGCGGCGACACGGTCTATGACCTGGAGATCACGCCGAACCGGCCCGACCTGCTCTCGATCATCGGCATCGCCCGCGAAGTCTCCGCGCTCACCGGCAACCCGATCAAGTGGCCGCGGGTGAACTTCACCGAGGAGGAAGCGCCGGTCGAATCGCTCGCCAAGGTCCGCGTCGAGGCGCCCGACCTCTGCCCGCGCTACGTGGCGCGCGTCATCTGCGGCGTGAAGATCGGCCCCAGCCCCGACTGGCTGAAGACGTTGCTGGAGAAACTCGGCATCCGCTCCATCAACAACGTCGTGGACGTGACCAACCTCGTGTTGCTGGAGATCGGCCATCCGCTGCACGCGTTCGATTACAACCTCGTCGCGGGCCACGAGATCGTCGTCCGCCGCGCGCAGGCCGGCGAGTGCATCATGACGATTGACGGCAAGAACCGCACCCTCGACGAGCAGATGCTGGTCATCGCCGACGGCCAGAAGCCGGTCGCGGTGGCGGGCGTCATGGGCGGCCAGCACAGCGAGATCAACGACAAGACCGTGGACGTTCTGCTGGAGAGCGCCTACTTCTTCCCGCCGAACATCCGCAAGACCTCCAAGCGCGTCGGTCTCTCCAGCGAGTCCTCGTATCGCTTCGAGCGCGGCGCGGACATCGGCGTCTGCGACTGGGCCAGCCGCCGCGCCATCGCGTTGATCCAGCAGCTCGCCGGCGGCAAGATCGCCCGCGGCGTCATTGACACGCTGGCGAAGCCGGTCGAGAAACGACGCATTGTCTGCCGTTACGCGCGGATCGACAAAGTGCTCGGCACCGAGGTGCCGTCTGATGCCGCGAAGCGCGCGCTGACCGGCCTCGGCCTCACCGTCGTCGGCGAGAGCGCCGACCGCGCCGAGTTCGAGGCGCCGACGTTTCGCGTGGACCTCCATCGCGAAGCCGATCTGATCGAGGAGATCGGCCGCGTGCACGGCCTCGACAAGATTCCGTCGGCGGCTTCACGTGCCCTGCCGGCCACGTCGCGGTTCGACGAGGGCTTCGACCGGGTGCGGCTGGCGCGGCAGATCCTCAACGGCCTCGGCTTTGAAGAGGCGATCAACCAGACGATGACCTCGACCGCGACCGCGGCGTTGACACCGTTGGCAGAAGGCTGCTCGTCGGTGAAACTCCAGAACCCGCTCAACGAAGACTTGTCAGTGCTGCGGCCCAGCCTGCTGCCGGGTCTTTTGCAAAATCTCCGCGTCAACATTTCGCGCCAGACGCTGGATGCGCGGCTGTTCGAGGTCGGGCGCGTGTTCGCGAGCGAGAAGGGCGTGCATGAGGAGCGATTGTCGCTGGGCCTCGCCGTCACCGGCGCGCGCGCGCCGGGCGCGTGGGAGGCGGACTCGCGCGCGGCGAAGCTGGACTATTACGATTTGAAGGGCGCGGTCGAGTCGCTGCTGGCGCGGCTGCGGATCGGGCCGGAGGAGTTTGTGCCGGTCGAAAACGTGCGCGGCTTGTTCGAGCAATCGGCACGGGTCGGCGTCGGCGGCGAGATGGTTGGCGTGATCGGAGTGCTCGACGCGGCGGTGGCGCGGCAGTTTGACCTGCGCGACCCGGTGTTGCTGGCCGAGTTGGACCTCGACGACCTGTTGTCGAAGGCGCGTGGCGAGGGCGGCTACAAGCCGCTGCCGCAGTTCCCCAGCGTGCAGCGCGACATCGCGATGATTGTGGACGAGGCGGCGACGCACGCGCGGGTGATGGCGGTCATCGCCGGCTGCCGGAAGAATCTCGTGGAAAGCGTGCGACTCTTCGATATATTCGCCGGCGGGACGATCCCGAAAGGGAAGAAGTCCCTGGCGTATTCGTTGACCTACCGCGCGCCGGATCGGACATTGACCGACGCTGAAGTCAACCGAGTTCACGACGAAATCAAAGCGACACTGAAGAAGTCGCTGCAGTGCGAGATGCGAGAAGAGTAAGTGAATGCCGCACGGCAACGCGAGCCGGGCAGGACTTGAAACCTAAAGCGGAGACGGCCGGCGAACTTCCGGCTTGTCACTCATGCGCGAAGCAGTTGTAAAGCTGACAGCCAGCGGCGCCCCAGGGGTCGTCAGTTATGAAAACAGGCGCCGCAGCTCAGCCGTTCGGTTCCTTGAAAAATCGAGCTGGGTTCAGGAGAGGCTGACACGCCAGCGCGTGCCGCCGCCGCAAAAGTTTTGAATACCCTGCCGTTCTCGTGATGCGACGATAAATCTCTGACCCGATATCATCGTTATTAGATGGCGCTTTAGCTCCGACGGTTGACGACATGCCTTCACTGGAAGTCGAAACGCCGTAGGGCGGGCACCCCAACTAAAAATGGGGATCAGAGAGCGCGTTCACACGGTCCTGGTGGGGTATTCTCTTTCAAAGACCGAGGCTCGGCTCAAATCCCGCCGCAGCGCGACAGGCGATGAGCCAGGATCTATTCAATTGCGCCCCGGGCGCGGCGAAGCGGACGGAAGAGCCGGCAGCGGCAGCGACCGAGCCGGTCGAACAGCCCCAGGTCAAGCCGCTCTCGACCCGCATGAGGCCGAGGACACTGGAGGAGTTCGCCGGCCAGCAGCACATCCTCGGCCCCGGCAAGCTCCTGCGCCGCGCCATCCAGGCCGACCGCATTTCCTCCATCCTGCTCTGGGGACCGCCCGGCACGGGCAAGACCACCCTCGCCACCATCATCGCCAACGCGACGCGCTCGCGCTTTGAGCGGCTCAGCGGCGTCAAGAGCAACGTCGCCGACATCCGCCGCGTCGTCGCCTCGGCCTGGAACCGGCTCACCAACGCCGGCCAGAAGACCATCCTGTTCATTGACGAAATCCACCGCTTCAACAAGGCGCAGCAAGACGTGCTGCTGCCCGACGTGGAGAGCGGCACCGTCCGGCTCATCGGCGCCACCACGCACAACCCGCTGTTCTACGTCAACACGCCGCTGGTCTCGCGCTCGCATATCTTCGAGTTGAAACCGCTTGCCGTCGCCGACATCGAGCTGCTCCTGCGCCGCGCGCTGGCCGATGCCGCACGTGGCCTTGGCAAACTTCGCGTCCGCGCCGACGAGGGCGCGCTGCGGCATCTGGCCGTGACCAGCGATGGAGATGCCCGCAAGGCTCTTAACTCGCTGGAGGTCGGCGTGCTCACGACACCGGCGGAGACCGATGGCAGCATCCATTTCACCAAGGTCTCCGCCGAGGAGAGCATCCAGAAAAAGGCGGTTACCTACGACGGCGATGAGGACGCGCACTACGACACCATCAGCGCGTTCATCAAGGCGATGCGCGGCAGCGATCCCGACGCCGCGCTTTACTGGCTGGCGAAGATGCTCGTGGCGGGCGAGGACATCCGTTTCCTCGCTCGGCGCATCGTCATTTGCGCGGCGGAGGACGTCGGCATGGCCGACCCGCAGGCACTCGTGATCGCAAGCGCGGCGCAGCAAGCAGTGGAGTTCGTCGGCATGCCGGAAGCGCAACTCCCGCTGGCGCAGGCAACCGTCTATATCGCCACCGCGCCGAAGAGCAACGCCAGCGCGATGGGCATCTGGACGGCGATGGGCGATGTCGAGAAAGGCCGCACGCTGGAGGTGCCGGATCATCTCAAGGACGCGCACTACAAGGGCGCGCAACCGCTCGCCCACGGTGCCGGCTACCAATACGCCCACGACCACGAGGGCGGCATCGTCGCGCAGGAGCATCTGCCGGAGGCGCGCCGTTACTACACGCCGACCGACCGCGGCTTCGAGCGAGAGGTGCAGTGCCGGCTCGTCGAGTGGCGCGCGAAGCTGCAGACGCGGAAACCGTCATGAACACGGCGAATGACAAGACGTTGACGGCTGAGAAGCGCGCAATGCGCGCGCAGATGCTCGCCATGCGCGATCCGCTGACGCCGGACGAGGTGGCGCGCCGCAGCGAGCAAATTGCCGCGCAGTTACTCGCGCTGCCGGAGGTGCGGCGGGCCGGGACGATCTTCTGCTACCTGTCGTTCGGCAATGAGGTCGCCACGCACGCGCTGCTGCGCTACTGGCTCGCGGATGGCCGCCGCGTGTTCGTGCCGGTGTTCGACGTGGAGCGGCGATCCTACCGGCCCTCGATGCTGCGCGACCTGGATGGCGACCTTGCGGCCGGGCGCTACGGCATTTTGGAGCCAAGGACGTTTACACCGCCTGACGGCCACGCGGACGTCGCGGTCGTGCCGGGGCTGGCGTTTGACGCGGCGGGCCGCCGGCTCGGCTTCGGCAAGGGCTACTACGACGCGATGCTGGGCGAGTTCGGCGGCGTGAAGATTGGGCTGGCGTTCGACTGCCAGATGGTGCCGGCGGTGCCGGCTGCGGAGCATGACGTGACGATGGATTTCATCGTGACAGAGACGCGGGCGCTTCGGAGGAACTGACCATGCGAGGATTCATATTCGACAACTTCGAGTTTCTGATGATGCTGACGGCGCTGATTTCGGTGGCGGCCAGCTACCTGGGCTTTCGTTACATAAACCGCCAGCGCATCAGCGTCGCGCAACGCGAGGCGGAGCGGCTGATCACGCGCGCCCATCGCGAGGCCGACACGATCCGCCGCGAAGCGGAGGTCGCCGCGAAGTCGGAGGCGCTGGCCATCCGCGAACAGTTTGAGACCCAACAGACGGACAAGCGCCGCGAGATGGAGGAGATGGAAAAGAAGCTCATCGCGCGCCAGGCGAGTTTGGAGGAGAAAGTCGAGACGCTCTTCAAACACGAGGAGGAACTGCGGGAATCCGAGTTGAAGGCGCAGGACCGGCAAAAGGAAGCCGACAAACTGCGGGCGTTCTCGATGGTGCTGGTGAAACAGCAACAGGAGAAGTTGCAGCGCATCGCCTCCCTGTCCCAGGAGAAGGCCCGCGAGATGATGCTCAAGCGCGTGGAGGAGGACATGGAGACCGAGACGAGCGCCATCGTGCGGCGGTTCGCCGAACAGGCCCGCGGCCAGGCGGAGCGCGAGGCGCGGCGCATCCTCTCCATCGCCATCCAGCGTTATGCAGCCGACCATGTCAGCGAGATAACGACCACCACCGTCCCGCTGCCGAGCGAGGACATGAAGGGCCGCATCATCGGCCGCGAGGGCCGCAACATCCGCGCCTTCGAGTTCGCCACCGGCGTGACGCCGATCATAGACGACACGCCGCAGGTCGTGGTGCTTTCCAGCTTCGACCCCATCCGACGCGAGGTCGCCCGCATCTCGCTGGAACGGCTCGTGGCCGACACCCGCATCCACCCCGCGCGCATCGAGGAGGTCGTCCAGAAGGCCCAGGCGGAGATCGAGGAGACCATCCGCCATCTCGGCGAGGACGCCTGCGTGCGCGCCGGCGCGCACCACGCGCACCCCGACATCATCAAGCTGCTCGGCCGGCTTAAGTTCCGCCATAGTTACGCGCAGAACGTCCTCGATCACAGCATCGAGGTCGCGCACATGGCTGGCGCCATGGCCGCCGAGTTGAAACTCGACGTGCACGTCGCCAAACGCGTCGCGCTGTTCCACGACATCGGCAAGGCGGTCAACCACGATGTGGAAGGCTCGCACGCGGTCGTCGGCGCCGACCTCCTGCGCCGGTGCGGCGAGCCGGAGGAGGTCGTCACCGGTGTCGCCTCGCACCACGATGACGTCGAGCCGAACATCTACGGCGTCCTGACCAGCGCCGCCGACGCCATCAGCGCCTCGCGCGCCGGCGCCCGCAGCGAATCGGCGGAGATTTACCTCCAGCGCTTGGAGAACCTGGAGACGATTGCCAACTCCTTCTCCGGCGTCGAGCGCAGCTACGCCATCCAGGCCGGCCGCGAAATCCGCGTCGTGGTCGAGCCGAACCAGATAGACGACAACGCCGCCTTGCTCGTGGCCCGCCAGATCGCGCGCAAGATCGAGGAACAACTCCAATACCACGGCCAGATCAAGGTTACCGTCCTGCGCGAGAAACGGGTCGTCGAGTATGCGAAGTAGTCGAGAGTCGAGAGCGGAGAGCCGAGAGCCAGAGAATAAGAGCGTGGCTAAAACACAGGCATGAAAGGATTACAGAATGTTCCGGTTTGAAAAGCTGGATGTGTGGCAAAAGGCGATCGCGTTTGCCGATGAGGTTTACAGTCTTACGCGCGGTTTTCCAGCGGAGGAACGATTCGGGCTGACCAGCCAGATGCGGCGGGCTGCTGTTTCCGTCTCATCGAACATTGCCGAGGGCAGTTCCCGCGTGTCGGATGCCGATTACGCCCGGTTCATCGAGATCGGCTACGGGTCGGCCTTGGAGGTTGTCTCGGAAGCGTTTGTTGCCCGGCGCCAGGGGTTCTTGTCCGAGGATAATTTTCGCCAACTCTATGCGAACGCGGAAGAAATCAGTCGCATGATGAGCGGCCTGCGTGCAAGCTTGCTCAAGTCCTGATCCGCTCATTATGACGCTTGTTGCCGGCTCTCGACTCTCAACTCTAGACTCTCGACTCATATGAAACTGCTCTTCATCGGCGATGTCGTGGGCGAACCCGGCCGCGAGGCGGTGCGCGGGCTTTACCGCGCGCTCTGCGAGCGCCACGGCATCAGCTACGTCATCGCCAACGGCGAGAACATCGCCGGCGGCAGCGGGCTGACGTTGAAAACCGTCCGCGAGCTGCTCGTGATCGGCGTGGACGTCATCACCAGCGGCGACCATGTCTGGGATCAGAAGGAGTTCGTCGGCGACATCCTGAAGGAGCCGCGCGTGCTGCGGCCGGCCAACTTTCCACCCGGCGCGCCCGGTGAAGGCTCGATTGTCTGGAAACGCGAGGGCCTGCCGCCCATCGCCGTCCTCAACCTCCAGGGCCGCACATTCATGCCGGCGCTGGAGAACCCGTTCACCGTCGCCGACGCGGCCGTGCGGCAACTCCGCAAACAGACGCCCATCATCCTCGTGGACATGCACGCCGAGGCCACCAGCGAGAAGATCGCAATGGGACGTTATCTCGACGGCCGCGTCAGCGCCGTCATCGGCACCCACACCCACGTGCAGACGGCGGATGAACAGGTTTTCCACGGCGGCACCGCGTTCCTGAGCGATGCGGGTTTCACCGGCCCTCAGGAATCCATCCTCGGCCGCGAGATCCAGCCCGTCATCCAGCGCTTCGTCACCCAGATGCCCCGGCGGTTCAAAGTCGCCACGCAGCGCGTGATGCTCCACGGCGCGGTGATCGAGGTGGACGACGCCACAGGCCGTGCCAAGACGATCGAGCGGATTGCCGAATCGCTCTAAGGGCAGCGCGCCACAGAGAGGCTGTGAGTTTTTCATTCGGAGGCTTGCAGGTCTGTGCGCGGACGCCAAGGTTCATCGGCATAATGAACCCTCCCGATACCGCGCGCGAGCACTCCGAAGCCTCCCCGTTGGCCAACCCACTGCCAGGTTTGTCGCTGCAGCCCAGCGGCCCGCCGCTGTCGCCTTCGGCCGCCGACTGCCCGCCGCCGCCCGTCCCGCGCCCGCGCCACCCCCAGCGGCAGCAGGTGGAGATGCACTGCCTGGTTTTAGAGTATCTCTTGGAACCCACTCATGCGGCTCGCGCGGTGTGGGAGGCCGTCGAGGGGCTGAACCTTAGCGCGTGGCTCAACGACATCCACGCCGTGGAAGGTCAGCCGGGCCGCGACGCGACCGATCCACGCATCCTAGTGGCGTTGCTCTACGCGCTGACCCACGACTTGCTGCAAGCCATCAAACTGCGGGCGGCGGTGGCGGTGAGTTAAGCGGTGGGGCCAGCAAAGAATCCGAGCGAGCCGATGAGATAACAACGGCGGATAAACCGGGGAAAGTTCGACGGCGATCAACGCCCCCCCCCGCGACTTATCGCTAAAGGCGAAACACTCACAGCCTCGGAGTGGCGCGGCTGCTTTCAGTAAACCCAGATTCCCAGGCCGATGAGGAATGCGCCGACCGCACAGCCGAGACCGCAAAGCGCCCGGCAACGGCCATCGGTTGCGGTGGCCCAGTCAATCATGTCCCGCATCCGGTAAGGCGAGACCGTGAACCACATGCCTGCAATGGCCCAAATGTAGGCGATCACGGTCATCACCAGCCGCCACGGGGTGTCGAGTTGGTTGGCCGAGTCCACGACGACCTTTGCCAGCATCAGCAGCAGGATCGCCAGGCCGCGCACGGCTAGAAAATCAAACTTCAGCACGATGAGGCCGACATAGGTGGCCGCCAGGAAGGCATAGACATACGTCTTGCCGATGATCATGCCCTCCTCACCCGCCCGGCTCACCACGATCAAGCTCCAGACCAGCACGATGGTGAGAAACAAGATGCCCGGCCAGACGGCACGCGGGAACTTCCGCGCGATGTCGCGGTAACGCCGCGGGTTGACGACGCCCAGCGCGCGCCCGGCGATGATGGCCGCGCCCAGCGTGATCGCGACCGGCTTCAATGGAACCATGTCATACATAATCTGTGGTCAGTGAACAGTGGACAGTGGACAGTGGACAGTGAACAGTGAACAGTGGACAGTGGACAGTGTGCAGGGGACGGCGGCCCGTGTCAAAGGTTCAGAATGGCCGGGTCGCCATAAAGCGTGTAGTCCTTCGCGCGCGTGACGCGCACGTCGAGAAGCTGGCCGCGGTGGCGGTCGTTGCCGGGGAAGAAAACAATGCGGTTGCAGCGCGTGCGCCCGAAAAGCCTGCCCTCGACGACCTTCGTGTCCGGCTCGCCCTCGACGAGAATCTGCATCGTGCGCCCGACCAGCCGCGCGCTCCGTTCGGCGGCGACGCCATCCATGACCGCCAGCAACTCGGCGTGGCGGCGTTCAATCCCGGCCTGCGGAATCTGGCCGTCCATTGCCGCGGCGGGCGTGCCGGTGCGGTTGGAGTATTTGAAGAGGAACACGCCGTCGCAGGCCACCTCGCGCACCAGCGCGACGGTCTGTTGAAAATCCTCCTCCGTCTCGCCGGGGAAACCGACGATGATGTCGGTGGTGACAGCGATCTCCGGCACGCGGGCGCGGAGCTTCTCCACGATGCGTTTGTATTTCTCGACCGAGTAAGGCCGCTTCATCGCCTTGAGCACGCGGTTGCTGCCGCTCTGCACGGGCAGGTGGACCTGCTCGCACAGTTTTTCCAGCCGCCCATAGCAGCCGATGAGGTCGTCGCGGAAGCCCTGTGGATGCGGCGAGGTGAACCGGATGCGCTCGATGCCGGGCACGGCGTTGACGGCTTCCAGAAGCTGGACGAATGGCGATTTGCCGTCACGGATGGCGATGTCGTCGCGCCCATAGCTCGTCACGATCTGGCCAAGCAGTGTGACTTCCTTGACGCCACTGGCCGCGAGCGCGCGCACTTCCGCCAAGACGTCCTCGATTGAGCGGCTGCGCTCCGGGCCTCGCGTGGCGGGCACGATGCAGAACGCGCAGCGCATGTCGCAGCCCTGCATGACGGACACAAACGCCGTCGGTTGCGCGCCTGGCGCGACGTGGTCGCGTATGGTTGCCTCGCTTCCCGGCTCCGCCGCGACATCCACGACCGGCTCGTGACCGTTCCCGGCAAGATGCTCGAGGTGGTCGGCAATCCTGTGAGCTTTCTGTGTGCCGACGATCAGGTCCACGTCCGGCAACTTGTCGAGCAGTTCCTGGCCGAGCCGTTGCGCCATGCAGCCCATGAAACCGAGTTTCAGGCCCGGCTTCTCGCGCTTGAGTTGCGCAAGGAAGCCCATCTTGCCAAGGGCCTTTTGTTCGGCTTGGTCGCGAACCGAGCAGGTGTTGAGCAGGATGACGTCGGCATCGCCCTCGGACTGCGCAAGGCCGTAACCGCGCTCGCGCAACATCGCCGCGACCGCCTCGCTGTCGCGCTCGTTCATCTGGCAGCCGTAGGTCTTAATGAAGACTTTTTTCACGGGCGGGAACTGAAACGTGAAACGTAAAGCGTGACGCCTTTGCGCTTCACGTTTCACCCTTCCTACGCCGACATGGACTTGCCGTAGATGAGCGCCATGATCTCGGTGCGGCTGGTGATGCGTTTCCGGAAGTCGCCCCGCATGGCGCTGGTGATGACGGTGGCGCCCGGTTTCTTGACGCCGCGCATGGTCATGCAGGTGTGGATGCCCTCGATGACGACAGCGACGCCCTCGGCGCCAAGCATCTCCTCGATGAGGTCGGCGATCTGGCTGGTCATGCGCTCCTGCACCTGCGGCCGGCGGGCGAACGCCTCGACGACGCGGGCGAGCTTGGAGATGCCGACGATCTTGCCGTTGGGGATGTAGCCGACGTGGGCTTTGCCGAAGAACGGCAGGAGGTGGTGCTCGCACATCGAGTAGAACGCGATGTCCTTCACCAGCACGATCTCGTGGTGGTCTTCCTTGAAACTGGTGCGCAGCGCGTGGCGCGGGTCGGTGTCGCCGCCGCCAACAATCTCGGCATACACGCGGGCAACGCGGGCGGGCGTGTCGCGCAGGCCATCGCGGTCGGGATCCTCGCCAATGGCCTCCAGGATCATGCGGACGGCCCGTTCAATCTTGGGTTTGTCGAATTGTTTGTTCACGGCGCCTTTCAGGAAAAGTGCCGCGCAGGATAATCCAACCAAAGAGCGGGGTCAATCACCCGGCCGTATCCGGCCGGACCCGACCGAACAGAAAACTGCCCGCGCGTGTGGACACATCAGGCGTTCAGCGGCGCTCCTGCGCGAAGTGGTAAAACATCTCGTAAGCCCGGTCCGCCTCGGCGCTCGACAGCAGTTGGACATGGCCGTCCACGAAACACGCGTTGGTCTTGCCCTTGGCGGGGTCCTTCTTGTCGGCGCGGTGATAGGTGGCGGGGCGGTTTCTTCCCGTGCGGCCGCTGTAGTAACCGTCGTCGAGATACGTGCGGCCGTCATTCGGCGGGTAACCACGCGGGTTCTCCTCGATGAGCATCAGGGTTTGGGAGGGCCGCTCGACGCCGCCGGCGTTCCCCGCGCACGTGGCGTCGAAGCCCATGAAGTTGATGCCGGCGGGCGGCGTTTTGCCGCTCATGTAGTCGGCCATGGAATACGACCGGACATATCCCGCCTCCGGGTAGGACGGGCAGCGAAAGACGCGGATGTCCTTCAGATACTTGTAAAGCGAACCGCGCGTGATGGAGATGACGCCGTTGCTGCCCATGGCCGTGTAGCCGGTGATCCACGAACCCGCCGGGCCGCCGCTTTCGTTCCACGGCAACCGCCCGCCATATTCCACCGCGTAGGCGCTCATCGCGCGGTGGATTTGCTGGAGGTTGCTCGTGCACACAGCAATGTTGGCTGAATCCTTGATCGAGCGGAAGCTGGGGAAGATCAGGCCGATCAGCACCGCGATGATCGCCATGACGACCAGCAGTTCGATCAGCGTGAACGCGCGGGCCTTTTGCGCGCGGGGTTTTGTCTGCTGTTGGGTTCTCATGTGTTGCATAAAATCCTAGGCTGCACCGCTTGCGGCGTCAATGATTCTGCCGCGACGCCCCCCCTCACCCCCAGCGATTCACGCGTCCCGCCGCGAACTTCTCCACCTGCCGCGCCACCTTGTGCAGCACGCGCACGTCGCGGTTCTCCAGCACCGCCCGGCTGAATACCCGCCGCAACGGCCGCGCAAACGTCTCCGGGTCTCCGCGGTGCGGGCGGAAACCCGCCTGCCGCATCGCCGCCACGAAATGCTGGATCGCCCGCTCGATCTCCAAGTCCGGCGCCAGGTCCAGCTTCGGCCCGCTGACCTGCCCGATGCTGCCGAGGAAAATCTCGTAAGCCACCACCTGCACGGCTTGAGCGAGGTTCAGCGACGGCACGCGATGGACCGCCGGCACCGTCGTGCAGAGGTGGCAACGGCCCAGTTCGATGTCGAACAACCCCTTGTCCTCGCGGCCGAACACGATCCCGACCCGGAACTTCTGCGACACCTCCACGATGTGCGGCGCCACGTCGCGGATCGGCTGCACCTGCGGAATGCCCGGATCGCGCGAACGATGCGTCGTGCCGATGAGCCGATGGATGCCCTCGAACGCCTCGTCCAGCGAACCGACCACGCGCGCCCCTTGCAGCACGTCGTCCGCGCCATGCGCGAACGCCTGCGCCTGGCGGTTGTCCTTGAACCCGCAGCCCCCCACCACCACGAGCTGCGTGAACCCCATCGTCTTGATCGCGCGCGCCGCGCTGCCGACGTTGCCCGGTGTCTGCGGCTCGACGAGGATGAACGTCACGTTCGCGAGATTTCGCGGCGCCGGGAGGTCGAGAATTTTGTGAGACGGCCCGCTCATCGGACACGATAATGCGCCGCGCCGGGCGCCCCCACTTCAAACTCGATCCGTTTGCCAACGCGCTTGACCTGCACCGGCCCCTTCGGCTTCAAGTCCGCATCGAGCGCCTCGACCGACTTGCCGCGCAGCGCCACCGCAAACCTCTCGCCGCGCGGGAACGGCGTCAGCAGCCACGCGCCGTCCTTCTCGCGCTCCATCAACACGCTGCCGTCGGTCTCCAGCGGCCCGAATTCGAGCTTCTTGCGCTTCGTATTCACGTGCTCGCGGTAAACCTGCTCCACGTCCTCCGGCTCGCGCGTCTCCGGCGTGAACGTCAGCATCCTGCCCTGCTCCCGCACCTCCAGCGTGCCGAGGATGATCCGCTGCTCGCCGTCGTCCATGCCCTCCAGCCGCACACGGCCCCGCTCATCGTAAAGCCCGACCACCATCCGATACCGCCCGTCCGGCACAATCGCCGGCACCTCGATGGTCCGCGCCGGCCCCTCCACCGCCTCGCCCACCCACCATTGCGATGTCGGCTTCGGCAGCGGCGCATCCGCCTGAAAAACGATCTCGCCTGTCTTCGGGTCGGTGAAATGGATGAACTGCGCGCACTCGCGCCCGATCGGCTGCCCCACCCGCCAGTAGTAGCGCAGCACGAACTTCCGGTCGCCCTTCGCCTCGAACGCGCCGATGGGCCGCACCGTCGGCCGCGCGCGCACCAGCCCGTTGCCCGACGCCGCGGCCGTCGTCCGCGCGTTCGCATAGATGCGGCTGTCGGTCTGCGAGAAATCCGCGACCACGCCATCCCGCCAAGACGTCCACGCCGTGACGCCCGCGCCACTCGCCAGCCAGCCATACTGCGGCAACATCACCACGCCCTCGCGCAATTTCACGAACCACATCTCGCTCCGCCCGTTGCACCAGAGGGTCAGCCCGTTGTCATAGGCGATCCGCACGCGGTCCAGCGCCGCGCGCGCCGCCAGCGCCTCGCTCAGCGAGACGAACCGCCCGCCCGTCTCGTAGCTGATCTCGCGCACACTCGCCGCGGCGTAACGCATCTGCACGTCGCGCATCAGGCCCGCCTCCTGCCAGACCACCGGCAATTGCCGCCAAGCGACATCGCCGAGGAATCCCGCGTGGCCGTAGGCGATCTCCTGCATCCGGTATTGGTCGAGTTTGACCTGGGGCAACCCGCTCCGCATCGGGTTCTTCTCGCCGTCGGTCAGCCACCGCTCGTAGTAGCCCATGCCGTGGTTGAACTGGAGCGGATGGATTTTCAGAAGATCAAAGTCCACCAGCAACGGCGCGGTCTCGCCGCCGTTGTGCGGCCAGCCCGTGCCGAACTGCGCCTCGACGCCGTCCAACAGCCCGCTCCAGCGCCAATGCTCGTTGCCCTCGCCCCAGACCGGCCCCGCGAACAACTCCCGCTCCTGCGCCCACAACCCGCGGTGCGCCTCCCACACCGTCTTATGCCGGCCCGCGCCCGGCACGCCCGCGCGGTGGTCCGCGTGAAACCACGGCGGCACCGCCGAGTGCACGTCCAGATACATCGCGTTCGGATGAAACCGGTCGCGCACCTCCGTCGAAAACCGCGCCGCGCGGTTGGTGATCGCCGTCGGCGCCACCGCAAAGCTCTGCATCTTCGTGCCGGGGTTGAACCACGCCTTCACCATCCCACCCTTCGAGTCGCGCGCGATGTCGTTCGCGTTCCAAGCCGCCGCGTTCGGGTAAAAGTCCGCGTGGTTCTCGTGCAGGCTGATGAGATGGCCCAACCGCTTCGCCGTGTCCACCCACTCCGTCATGCCCGCGTCGCCGCCAAGCGGCTCGTGGGCGGGCAGCACATTGGGCAGCTTGTTGTCATAGCCGCCGTTCTGCCAGACGTGCGCGATGATCTGGAACGGCCCAATCCTGTAGCCCGCCAGCTCCCGCAGCCACGCCGCGTTGTCGGCGAACTTCCCGCTCCACACGTCCAGCATCACTTTTTCGCCCAACAGCTTTCGGAACGGCGACGGCTTGTTCGGGATGTTCGGCATCGCCTCGCGCGCGTCCCACGAGAACGTCACCAACGCCGTCTCGCGCACCGCGTTGCGCGCGCCGTCCGTCAACGGCTCGTAGCCCGCCGTCGTGTCGCGGTGCCATGATGCTTCCGAGGCCGTCCAATCAAGCTGCATCCGCGCAAACAAACACTCTTGCGGCAGCCACAGCATCTCGCCGAGATACGGCACGCTGACCTGCCGCCGCACCGCCGCGAGCACCGGCCGCCCAAAGTCCACCGCCGCGATCACCGCATCGTCACTGCTGACGTTCACGCGCAGCGTCTTGCCCGTGATCGAATATTCCGTCCGCACTGCCGCGATCCGTTTGCACACCGAGAACTCCTGCTGCACGATGATCGCGCCGGCTTTCACGTCCGAACGGCAATCCGTCATCTTCGCCTCAACGCCGGCCGCGCGCGATGAGACGGGCTTGCCGCCCTCGCCAACCAGCCGCAACTCCGCCCCATGCGCCACCGCCACCGTCTGCGTCCGGCCGCCCGACTGCAACACCTCCAGCGTCACGCCTTCGAGGAAGCCCGGCCGCGGGTCCACCCGATACACCAGCCGGCCATCCGCGCCCTCATAGACCAACTCGCCTTTGCGGACCACGTTGCGGAAACCAGCCGCCACCGACGGCGCCAGCCCCGCGCTGTTGTTGAGCAGCGGCGTCAACGGCGGCTCAACCTGCTTTCGTTTTGGCGCGGACGCCCCCGACGGCCCGGCCACTTTCAACTCGCGGTCGCCCCACAGCGCATGATCGAACGCCGTATTGTTCGCCGGCCCGCAGTCGCACTCGAACCGCAGCCTCACCGCCTGCCCGCTGAACCGCGTCAGGTCGAACCGGAACTCCTGCCACGCATCGTCGTTCTTGGCCTGCCGCGCCAGTGGCTCGCCGTTGGCCGTCACGCTGAACGTCACCCCGTCGCTCTTGCCAACAGCGTCGCTGCGCATTGCCACCGAGAACTTCAGCTCGATGAACTTCGATTGCGGCAGCTTCAACTCGAATTCCTGGAAGGCAAACCCCGCACCGAGGGTCCACGGCGGATGCAACAGGAACGCAGCCTTGCCGTTCTGCGTGCCGGCGGCCAGACACGACACACCGCTCGCCTCATCGAAGCGTCCCGACCATCCCAGAGGCAGTTCCACCTCCGGTTTCCCGCGCAGCGCGTAGCCGACGCGGTAAATCCCAACTTCATCCAAATGAGTGACCGGCTCGGTGATGGGCACGAGCGTCTGCAGCGCGACGGCTGCGGCGGCAAGCAGGGCGGTCATGGGCTGCAACGATAGGCAAAGCCCCGCATCCTGACCAGCCGATTTTCGAGGAGCCGTCACGCGTTGGGCGCAACTTGACACCCGCGCCAAGTCCCGAAAGGGACGGTCGAGAATAGCCCGGCGTTTCAACGC
>DYDC01000198.1 GCA_020718125.1 Methylacidiphilum sp.
GGGACTTGATCGTGGTGCGTGTGTCAAGCTGCTCCAGCTTCAGCACCGCATCGAGCACATGTTGTGCGGTTGCCTCCACCGGCAACGCAATGGCGCCCGCCAGCCGCGAACGCAACCGGTGCGGCAGCAGCCGCTCCAGGTCGCTGGTCGCTTAGATCGGGCCGGCCAGCATCAACCGGTCAAACGCGCGCGTGTTGATGATGGCATCCGACATTTCGGCCACGTGCCGCGGATGCCAGTGCGCGTGATGTTCGGCCCGGCGCTGGGCGCCCGCTTGTGAGCGCATCTGGTCGCTGCCCACCTTGCGGCTGCGCTGGACCGGGTCCGTGGCCGCCGTCTCCGCATGCTCTGCGATTTCGCCGAGCCAGACCGTGAAGAACCGCGCCCTGGCACGGTCGCTCAGCGCGACGCGGTAACGCTCGTGCTCGTCCATCAACTCCAGCAACGGCCGGCCATACGGCGCGGCGGCCCAATGGGCCGTGTTCCGAAGCGGCACACGAAACTCGCGGCTCCAGAAGAATGACTCCGTCGCGTCGCAGAACACGACCAGGCTTGGCGCGCCCGGCGTGTAATCGCCCAGGAAGCGCGGCACGCGGTTCACGCTGGCGGCAAATGCCTTGCGTTCCGGCCCGGCGCGGACCCGTTGCTCCGCCGTGCGGAGCATGGCCCGCAGCGCCGGCTCAAATCCCCGCGCCAATCGCGCCGCCTGCGATTGCTGGACATCCAGATACACGCTGAGCATGTGATGATCCGGCTTGGTTTTCCGCCCGACGACCCCTTGGAGTTCGGCTCTCGAGGTCATAACGACCTCCTTCCTTGACCAAACTTAGGAGCGAGGCGGGCCGCGGGCTTACAGCTCAGGCCATCGGCCCGCGCGTGACACCGAGCTGGTTGGAGAGCTTCAACTCGCGCCAGAGCTGCGCGCCGGTGATCTCGCCGCGAAGCAGCCGGCGGTAGTTTTCGATCGTCGTCGCAACCTGCTCCGGCGGCTCGTTGAGGAACTCGATGCGGAACCGGCGCGCGCCGAGCGCCAGCAGCCGCGCGACGTGCTCCGCGCCGGTCTGGGCCAGCGCGTTGAAGACCGTGTTGCGGCAGCCGGCGTCGGCCTTCACCGGATGCTCCGCGCCGACGCGGTCGCGCAGCCGCAGGTCGTGGCGGTCGCACGCCCGGCCGCAGTCGGTGTAGTCGGTGCCGCTGGTGAGGAACGCGCGGAACACGCAGTGCTCCATGTGAAACATCGGCACGTGCTGGTGGAGGGTGATTTCAAACCACGCCGGCGGCGCGGCGCGCAACAGCGCCTCCAGTTGCGCGATGTTCAGGTCGTAGCTGGCCGTCACGCGTTCCAAGCCAAAGCGGTGGATGAAGTAGTCCGCCGCTAGCGGGTTGGCGACGTTGAGTGAAAAGTCGCCGATGCGGCGGCAGTCCGAGAAGAACTTCAGATGGTCGTAGTTGCGGACCAGATAGCCATCTGCGTCGCAGGAGCGGACTTGGTTGAGAATCCACTCCTCGCCGGGCTTGGTGATGCGCGGCGGAGCGACAAAGAGGGCTGGGCACGGAGCATGGGGCGCGGAGCATGGGGCACGGAGCTTGGAGCGCAGTTGGACGGCGTCGCGATAGAGCTTCGGGTTTTCGAATTCGCAATAAACCGTCTCCACGCCGCAACGCAAAGCCGTTTCGAGTTGCCGCATGTTGCGGACGAGGACGATCAACTCAGCCTCCTTCTGCCCCGCGGCGGCTGCCATTCCGCAATCCGCAATCCGCATTCCGCATTCCTTCAGCGTCCATCGTTTCGGCTGCGCGCGCAGTGTCTCCAGTTGCGCGACCGTCTCGCGGCGGAGGCGGTTGAGTTCGCTCACCGGCAGCATCACAGCGCCTTCAAGGCGGTTCTCCAGCGCGTCGAGCCGGAACGGCGTGCCGCCCAGCCGGCCGAGTTGCTCGCGCAGGCGGTCGTCGGTCATCGGCTGGTTGTGCGCCGGCGCGAGCGGCATGGTCGAGGCGAGTTGCACGACGCGGCCGGTTTCGTCGCGCACGATCAACGTCAGCGGCGAGCCGGCGTGGCCGTGGACTTCCATCGTCACCGGCCTGTGATAACGCGGCTCATCGCCGGCAAACGTCTGCCGCACCCGGCGGTCGAGTTCGGGATCGCTGGTCTTCCAAACCTTGTCGCCGGCGTGGATGCGCCGGAAATCCACGTCGCCACGGCCGAACTCCAGGAGGGTCTCGTTGCCGCGGCGTTCGAGGGCATAGACGCGGCCGCCTTCCTCCTTTTCCTCCGGATGGCCCGCGTCGAAGACGACGCCGTCGCCGGGCTTGAGCGGGCCGTCCAGTTTCATGGCCACGCCGTCTCTTGCGATGCGAACGACTTCGCCGAGCAAGACGCCGCGTTTCTTGCCGAACCGGGCGTGGACGAGCGCCTGGTTGTTCGTGCCGCGCAACCAGCCGGTGTGCAGGCCGCGCGAGAACGCCATCTCCATGTCGTAACGCTCGGCGGGAGCGACGAGTGGCGAGTGGCGAGTGACGGGTGACGGGCCAAACAGTTTGTTGAATGCCTGACGATAGATGCGGGTGATGTTGGCGACGTATTCGGGGGACTTCAGCCGGCCTTCGATCTTGAACGCGGCGACGCCGGCGCGCACCAGTTCCGGCAACACCTCGATGCCGGCGAGGTCTTGCGGGCTGAGCAGGTAACGCCGGTCGCCGAGCGGGACCGGCTGGCCGTCGCAGATCAACTCGTAGGGCATGCGGCAGGCCTGCGCGCACTCGCCGCGATTGGCCGAGTGCCCGCCGAGCGACTCGCTGGTCAGGCACTGGCCGGAATAGGCCACGCAGAGCGCGCCGTGGATGAAGGTTTCCAACTCGATTGCGGATTGCGGATTGCAGATTGCGGATTGGATTCTCTCAATCTGTTTGATCGAGCATTCGCGGGCGAGGATGACGCGGCAACAGCCCAGTTCGCGGGCGAACTCGACACCGGCGGCGCTGGTGACCGTCATCTGGGTCGAGGCATGGATCGGAAAGTCCGGCGAAAGCTGGCGGATGAGGCGGCAGATGCCGATGTCCTGGACGATGGCGGCGTCCACGCCGGCGGCGATGATGGCGCGCAGGAACCGTTCCGCCTCGGCGAGTTCGTCGCTGAAGGCCAGGATGTTGAACGTGACGCAGCCGCAGACGCCGCGTCGGTGCAGGAACTCCATCAGCCGCGGCAGGCCGGCCAGCGTGAAGTTGTCGGCCCGCATCCGGGCGTTGAATTGTTCGAGACCGAAGTAGATGCCATCGGCGCCGTTCTCGACGGCGGCGCGGACGCAATCCCAATCGCCCGCCGGCGCGAGCAGCGTGGGGCGCGCGGATGCCGCGCTGTTTGAATCAGCATGAGTCGCATCGTTTGCCACGGGAGTATTCGAGCACGGCTGGACGCAATCGGCAACTGCAAGCTGTCCGCCTGCGATTCGGCGTTGGCGTGGGTGACTTGTTCCGGGTGGGGTGGAGGCGATGGCTGGACCCGGTCAGCGCGCGGCTCAAGGGTCGTTGAAAACGACCAGTCGCTGTCCGGCAGCTTTGTTGATGAAGCCGGCTTACTCCGGCTGCACGTTGGGGCCTTCGTCGAAGCCGACGCCTTCGAGGTCGAGGAGAAACTTCTTCCAGCCGCGCCCGCCTGAAAACCCGCCTGGCTTGCCGTTGCTCGCCACCGCGCGGTGGCAGGGGATCAACAGCGGCAACGGGTTCTGGCCGCACGCGGCGCCGACGGCGCGGCAGGCTTTGGGTCGGCCGACAGCGCGGGCGATCTCCGCGTAGGTGCGCGTCTGGCCGTGCGGGATGCGGCGCAACGCGCGCCAGACCGACCGCTGGAACGGCGTGGACTCGCCGGGGTCCACCGGGTAACAGAACTTGACCTCCTTGCCGTCGAAATAATCCCGCAGGTCGCGCGAGAGCCGGCGCAGCATCGCGTCGAGGCCCGCCGAGCTGCTCTTGCGCCGCCGCGCGCGGCCGCGCGGCAGCCGCAGCGTGCAAATGCCCTTGGGCGACAACTCCACGCGCATCTGGCCCGCCGGCGTCGCCAGCAGATAACTCTGTATGATCCGCTCCCGTTTCATGGCACCACCCTTTGTCAGCAATTCTTCAGCGCCAGCAACAACAACGCCAGCGTCCCGATCAACAGGCCCAAACTCAACAAAAATCTGTTCCGCGCGATCCGCCGCTCGTAGCGCAGCGGGCGCACCGTCTTGAAACTGCCCACCGACAGGTAACTCACCAGCTTCGGGTCTGCCGGCCCGGGCCGCGGCGGAAACAAACCCTGCCACCAGCCCCGCAGCCAGCCCGGCTCCCGCGCGCCACGTCCGGCTTCCGCCGACGACCACAAGTCCCGCTCGCGGAGCAACCCCAGGTCTTCCGTGGCCTGCGGCTCGGCGGCGGGCGCCGGGGGCCGTCCCGGCGGGAACGCCGTCGCGGCGGGCCGGAACGCGCTGGCGGCCTTGGCGGGATGGCGCTGCAACTGGTGGATCTGCGACTCCAGACGGCGCATCTCTTTCTCGAGCGCGCGGAGTTCACGGTCCACGGCCCCATCCTTTTTCCGGAACAGCGGCATCGGTGTTATCGCTTCAGAAGAATCGCCAGCAACATCAGCGCCACGACCAACAGCAACGGCAGCGTAAACCCAAGCCCGAGCTTCAGCGCCCGGCCAAAACTGATCCGGTCCAGCGGCGACTCGGCCGCCGCCATCTGCTGCAACGGCGTCGGCGGCAGGTCCTCCGGTTTCCTGCCGGTCAGCGCCTCGATCTTCACGCACGCGCTGTTGAACTCCATGCGCGCCGTCTCGATCGCCGCCAGCGCCCTCGACAGGTCCGACTTCAGCGTCTCGCTGGTCCAACCCGCGTCGTTCAGCGCCTCCACCGCCTCAAGCTGCTGCCGGAACTTTTCCCGCGCCCGCCCGACCAACTCCGTCATCCGTTGCGTCTCGACCTGTTCGCGCTCCAACACAACGAGACCGCGGTTGAGCGCCTCGATGATCTCCGCGCGGCCGCGCGCGTATTCCTCGTGCCGCCGCCGCATCTCCTCCAGCTCGCCCTTGGCGCGCTCCAGATCGTCCTTCTTGCGCTGCAGCGCCAGAATCTGCTGGCGCGCCGCGTCCAGCGTCGTGTCCAACTCCTGCCGCGCGACCGGCGGCTGCGAGCCGGGTGGCCGGTTGTCGTGGCCCGGCGATGGCCGGAGAAGATCGGAATCGAATGAAGACTCGTCGGTCATACGCTCCTTTTGGCAATGGACGAACAATGCGTGCGATGCTCCTGAAAAGCGCGCGGATGCTACAGCAACCTCCGCAACCTGTAAAGCCAAGCGGAGCCGATTGTGGCCAGCCGGGCGCAACTTGACACACGCGCCACGATCAAGTCCCAGAGGGACGGACGAG